>MKUM01000052.1 GCA_001897825.1 Candidatus Amoebophilus sp. 36-38 | reverse complement strand
GGAGTGTGGTGTCAGGAGTTTCCTCCTGACACTCAAATGTGAGGATTTTAAGCAAATTACTGACGACCCCAGAGGACTCAAGGCGACGGTTATGCAAGAACTCTAGTTGATAATATTTACTTCAGGCACTAGGTTAATGCCAAATTTTTTAGCTACACTTTGTTGTATTTCTTGGGCTAATTGATATATCGCTTGTCCGGATGCCCCGCCATAATTAACCAGTATTAAAGCTTGATGTGGGTGTACGCCTACGGCACCATGCCGATAACCTTTCCAGCCACATTGTTCTATCAGCCAAGCAGCAGGCAACTTGATTTGACCGTCTGCTTGAGGATAGCTTGGCAAATTGGGATATTCATTTTTAAGTCTATTTGCTAGATGCTGTTCGATAACTGGGTTTTTGAAAAAGCTACCCGCATTACCGATTAACGTTGGATCAGGCAATTTTTGTTGACGGATATGGATAACTGCATCACTAATTGCTTGGATAGATAATTCTTTTACTTGCATGGCTGCCAGGACTTCTTGTATGACGCCATAGCTGGTATGGAAGGTGAGTTGTCTAGATAACCTTAAGGTAACATAAAGAATAATGTATTGTCCCTGCAAGCTGCTTTTAAAGATGCTATCCCGATAGCCAAATGCACAATCGTCTTTTTTAAATTTTTTAATGATTCCTGTACTGATCTCCAGGGCCTCCAATGATTCAAATACTTCACTGAATTCTACGCCATAAGCTCCAATATTTTGAATCGGTGCTGCGCCTACTGTACCAGGAATGAGTGATAAGTTCTCAATACCAGCATATTCTTTGTTTACACAATATACAACTAATTGATGCCAAGATACCCCTGCTCCTACACGTAACAAAATATGGTTGCTATCTTCTTCTACTTGTTGTATTCCTTCTAAAGCCATTTGTATAACCCAACCCTCAAAATCCTTTACAAATAAGATGTTACTTCCACCGCCCAAGATTAGTTTGGGAAGATTTTGTATAAAAGGATGTTTTAGTAGTAGCTGAAGCATGTGCGCATCTTTAATAAGGCTATAGTAGCGAGCCTTGGCGGCTATATGAAAGGTGTTCAGTAACTCCAGCGATATGTTTTCTTGTAGGTTCATTCAGTTTGTAGGATTTAATAGAATTCAGGTGGTGTTAGGACTGAGCCCTAACACCACGACACAAAGTTAGCTAGTTTGATAATTATTTGTTTGGAGTAATTGGTGTATATCATCTAGGTATTTTCTGGAATTAAATAAACGAGGCACCTTGTTTTGATCTCCTAACTTATTATTCTTTTTCATCCAAGCATAAAAAACTCCTTGAGGAACTGAAGTTACGGTCGGTGCCTCGAGCATAAGATTTTTATATCGCTTGGCTTCGTAGTCAGAATTCAATTCCTGTAAATTGCGATCTAGGATATCTGTAAACGCAGCTAGATCTCTGGGCGGTTGTATGAACTCAACCAACCATTCGTGCTTCCCTTGTCTACCAGGTACTAGGTAATCAGGCCCTGCTGTATAGTTACTAATCGTAGCCCCTGTAAGCGTAGAAGCTTTAGCAATGGCCATTTCTGCATTGTCAATGACTAATTCTTCCCCAAAAGTATTGATAAAGTGTTTGGTTCTACCTACTATTTTGATTTTGTGTGGCCACAGGGAAGTAAACTTAATGGTATCACCAATTTGGTAACGCCAAAGGCCTGCATTGGTGCTGATAACCAGTGAATAAATTTTGCCTACTTGCACGTCAGCTAAATCAACTACTTGAGGAGCGGGCTGGTCAAGCTCTTCAATAGGAATAAATTCGTAATAAATTCCATGGTCCAAAAGTAAAAGTAGATCAGGAATCCTTGGTTGATTTTGAATGGCAAAGAAGCCTTCTGAAGCATTGTAAACCTCCATGTAATGCATATCTGGAGGAAGGATGCTTTTAAATAAATCTCTATAAGGTGCAAAGGATACGCCGCCATGGATAAAAAGCTCTAATTTAGGCCATACTTGTTTGATATTGATCGTTTGCTTATTAGCTAGAATTTTATTTAACAAAAGATAGATCCAGGTAGGAATGCCAGATATAAGCGTAATATTTTCATGTGATGTAATTTGTGCTAGTTTCTCTAATTTTTCTTCCCAATTCTCTAACAAGATTGTTTCTAAATTAGGGGTACTGATCCATTTAGCCCAAATAGGTAGATTTTGCATAATTACTGCTGATACATCCCCATATTTTGTATCTGATCCAGGACAAAAGTTATTGGTATACAAACTTCCAGCGATGGCAAGGCTTTTACCTTGAGATAGTTCGGTTTGTGGATAATTGGCTATATAAATAGCGAACATGTCTTTGCCAGCTTTGTAGTGGCCTTCTTTGAGTGCCTCTGTGGAAACTGGTATAAATTTGCTACGATCATTGGTAGTGCCAGAAGATTTTGCAAACCATTTAATCGGTGTAGGCCAAAGTACATTTGATGTGCCTTGTAAAATTTGTTCGATATAAGGATATAATTGCTCGTAGGTACATAGCGGAACACGGTCTCTAAAATCCTTTGTAGTGTAAATCGTGCTATAATCAAACTTCTTCCCATATTGGGTATGCTTGGCTTTTTGAAGCAACTGCTGTAGCAGCGTTTCTTGCACCTCTATAGGATTGTCTATGCTATGCTGTAATCGAGTTAGCCGTTGCTTTAGTAGCCAATTAACAGATTGATTTAATAAGTACATTTACAAATGTTGGGATTGTGGATGTGCACAATTAAAAAAGCATCAACTTAATCATCAAGCAAAATTCACATAAATACTTACATATAGTTGACAAAGATAAATTAATTCTGAAATTTTTTAACCCATTTGATTATATTGTGCTCGTATATAGATCCAATTTTATTTATATAAACAGCTTTTAAATTTATTTACATGATGAATTTGTACGAAAATTTGGGATTTTGGATAGGTATTGGGGTTGTTGTACTTGTATTTTTATATTTTGTGCCCGTTAGTTTGTGGATTACCGCTTTATTTTCGGGTGTGCGTGTAGGGCTTTTTGAATTAGTATTTATGCGAATTCGGCGGGTTCCTCCTCGTATTATTGTAGAATCTTTAATTACAGCTACCAAGGCAGGTTTACAAGTGACTACCACAGAAATTGAAACACATTATTTGGCTGGTGGTAATGTTCCTTCAGTAATTAGAGCCTTGATTTCAGCAGATAAAGCGAATATAAAATTAAGTTTTAAGCAAGCTACCGCAATAGATCTAGCTGGTAGAGATGTATTTCAAGCAGTACAAATTTCTGTTAATCCTAAAGTTATTAATACACCTTCTGTAGCTGCGGTAGCGGCTGATGGTATCCAGTTGGTGACGAAAGCTAGGGTGACAGTACGTGCTAACATACAACAATTAGTAGGAGGAGCAGGGGAAGATACCATCTTAGCAAGGGTGGGAGAGGGTATTGTCACTTCTATAGGTTCTGCATCAACTCACAAAGAAGTGCTAGCTAATCCGGATCAGATTTCTCAACTAGTATTAGAAAGAGGGTTGGATGCAGGTACGGCTTTTGAAATCCTATCTATCGATATCGCTGATGTAGATGTAGGGGAAAACATCGGTGCTAAATTACAAATAGACCAAGCCAATGCAGACCTACGGGTGGCAGAGGCCAAGGCCGAAGAGCGTAGGGCGATGGCAGTAGCCGTAGAGCAAGAAATGAAAGCTAAATCGCAGGAGGCAAGAGCCCAAGTTATCCTAGCTGAAGCGGAGATACCCAAAGCCATGGCCAGTGCTTTGAAAAATGGTCATTTGGGAGTCATGGACTATTACCGCATGCAAAATATCAAAGCAGATACCAATATGCGTACAGCTATAGCTGGAGAAGACGAAGGCACACGAGAAACAGAAGGGCCTATTGGGGGACAATAGATAAAGTATCATGAGACTTCTTCGGAAACCGCCGTTGAGTCCCCTGGGTTCGTTAGTAAGTATGGTGCCAGGAACCTTTCCTGACAGTCCATTGGAGTGCTGGGAGTCGTTCCTGGTACCACAGCTCCGGTTTCTTACCAATTCTTTCCTGCCTAGAGAACTCAATCCCTGATTTTAGAAGAAGCCTATGGAAGCAGATAGGCGATGTAAAATTTAACTTGGTTGGGTTTTTTTGAATATGAAAAACTTGTTTATATTTAGTCCAATAGTAGTTATACATGTATCCTATTTGTCTAAATTTTCTTAATCAGTTAAAAAAATATCAATCTAAAGAATAAAATATTAACAAATTTTAAATAGCAGGGCTATGAATTCATCAACAATAACTAAGAAGAACAATAGAAAATTATTACCTTGGTTTAACCTATTTATATTCTTTTTAATCACCCTTACTACCTTAGTATCTTGTGAAAATTGTACAAAAAAAGGTGAAAATAAAGACTTGGGTAGTATAACCAATATAGAGGTTGATAAGTCCGATTTATTAGATCCTGCTAGACACTTTACCCTCAAGCTGATACTGGAAGATGATAAAAAAACAGTTAATCTTGCTGATTATGAACTTGTAGCTACCATTACTAATGGTAAAGGAAAGCTAGTGTACACTATTTTTGAGGAAGCCGATCGTACGGAAAAGAAAGAAGAATCATCATCCATTATTCGAGAACTTGCTCAATTCTTTAAAACTGCTGAACTGGGACCGGATGATAATAGTAATAGTCAAGCTGATATACCTTTTGATATCATTCCAGATCCTACAGTTGACCAGATGACCATACAATTGGAGCTATTTAAAAAAACGGGTGACAATAAAGAAAGTAAAGGTACAGCTAAGGTAGCATGGAAAAAAGGAGCGGCGCCTGTCACCAAGATTGACTTGATAAATCTTAAAGATGTGGTAGGTTCTGATGTAGCTACCTTTAAACTAAAAAACGAATCAGGAGCTGCTATTAAGCCTAGTGAAATCAATTTAACCATAGCTGGCGACAATGATGTGAAGTTTCAATTTTGTCAAAAAGATGGAACAATGATTGCTCAGACAGCTACTTTAAAGGATATTTTAGGTAATGATAATGCAATACAAGTAGGGCAGGAAACTGGGGAAATATACTTTAAATTTGAGTCTGACCCATCTAATAAAAAATCGGCTATCGTTACGATTACTGCAAAGCACGGTACGAATAGCATACAAAAACAGGTTCAGTGGACGAATACTGTGGCTACAGCGCTTGAATTGATAGATCTCCAGAATTTGATAGGTGGTCAAGTAGGTAAATTCAAATTAAAAAACGGATCAGGATCTGCTATCAAACCTAGTGAAATCAATTTAACCATAGCTGGAAGTGATGGTGTGGAATTTCAATTTTGCCAAGGTGATGGAACGCCGATTGTAAATCCAGCTACCCTGCAAAATATTTTGGGCAATGATAATGATATACAGGTAAGTCAAGAAACAGGAGAGATTTATTTAAAATTTAAAAAGGGTTCTAAGAGCAGCAAATCTGCCCAAGTTACGGTTGCCGTCAAGAAAGGTACGTATACTACCACAGCCTCTGCTACGTGGAATGCAGCTAACATAATGATAGATTTTGCTAGTATAGATGAAAAGATAAAAGGCACAGTTCCTATAATTAACTTTACAGTCAAAAATAGTGGCAACGATAAATTAGAAAAAAATAAGTTTCAAATAGGTATAAAACGCGATAATGGGAATAGTGCTTCGATAAAAAATGCACAAGACTTAAAAGGTGGGATTTATAAATTTGATCTCGGAAATTTAGAAATAGACCCTCAGACAACCAGTGCGCAGCAAACTATCGAGATAGTACCTGGTACCGATAAAAAAGCTACTTTTACCTTACAACCTCTTTATAATGGTTCTCCAGTAGGAACTGAGAAGACAGTAATCTGGAAAGAGCAAGATGTTGAATTAGCGCTTACATTGACTGCTGATAAAGACAAAATTCATTATAAAATAGAAAATAAAGGAACAGATGTGGCCCAAGGGGTTACGTTGACATACAAACCAGAAGCTGGTACAACAGCTACCTTGGGCACAGCAAGCCCGATAGCTATTGCCGATATAGCTGCTCCGGGTATTCAAGAGCAGGATTTAGCAATAAACTGGGGTGGTTCTACAAGTGGTAACTTTAAATTTACTCTTACCCATCCAACAGAAGGAGATCAGACACAACCTGTTTCTGTAAATGCAGAGACCCCTACCATAAAAGTAGAACTTGCCGATCCTACGAAAGTAACTTTTGTAGATGCTGAGAAGACAGTAAAGATTAAGTTTACCAATACAGGTACTAAAGACTTGGATGAAGCAGCACTAAAAGCAGTGACATTCGGTTATGGCAAGACGACTACAGCAGGCACACTCTGTAGTCATGTCAAAGAAGATATTAATAATAAAAATTTATGGGAATTATTAGCATTAAAATCAGGAGAAGTTCTAGGACAAGGTGATGCACATGCTAAGATCTTTGATTTGACCATAGAGAATGAGGGAGAGGCCGAAGTAGGTTTTGAACATATTAAGTTAAATAACAGCACAGAGAAAGGGGAAATAGCTAATATTACGTGGGAAGGAACTATTCTAAATGTGTCAATTAGTTCTACAACTACCAAGCTAGAGGGGGATAAAAGCAGAACAGTGGAAATACAAATCACGAATAATAGTGGATTTAAATTAGATCAAAAACAATTAGAAAAACTTGTCCTACAGTGTAAGAAATCACTGAAAGGTAAGCTTGCGTTGAAAAAAATACAGGATGTAGAAAATAAAACCTTGTGGGAATTATTGCAAGAACAATTAAACGGTTCATTTTCTGTATTGGACAAAGATGTAAACCTAGATTTAGCCATCGATAACGAAAAAGCAGCTGAAGTAGAATTTAAGGATATTGAACTCAAGGGTAGTACATCAGCTAGTGTTAAAATAGCTAGTATCACTTGGGAGGCGGATCTAAATGTAGCTATTAGCTCTACAACGATAGACTTAAAAGGAGATGCAAATAAGATTGCACAAATAAAAATTACTAATAATAGTGGGGTCAAGTTAGGCGAAAAACAGTTAGAAAAGCTTGTGCTGAAGTATGATAAAAAAGGAAAAGGTAAGCTTGGAACAAAAGCATTCACTGATGTTGATCAGAACAATTTATGGCATTTATTAGGAGCTACTCCCTTAAAGGCTGGTAAATCAAAAATACTGGACCTAAATATAAATAACGAAGAAGCGGCTGAAGTAGCGTTTACTAATATTGGGATTAAGGGTAGTACGGATAACAAAAAAATAGCTAGTATCAAATGGAAAAAGGAAGCTGAGCAGTTAATAGAAATTTCTACTTCAGACTTGCATATTGGAGGAAATAACAAAAGCATTGGAATTAAATTTGAAAAACGATTAGAGATTGATAGCAATAAATTAAAAAATCTTAGAATTGACTATAAGATTACTTCAGGAGCGTTCAAAACAAAAAAGAACGATGAAGTTAAAGATAAGAAGTTGTTAGAGTTGTTGGAAAGAGGAGATTTACCAAAATCTATATCTCCAGATTTTACTGTAGATACGGGTGCAGAGGACGTTGTTGAAATAAAAGATATCAAAGTAGTAGATGAAAATGGAGATGCTGTTTCTAATACAATACCTAGCATAGTGTGGGAAAAGGAGCTAAAGGTAAGTGTATTGATGCAATCTCAAGGTGGTATGGACCTCCAGGCGCTAAAAGGAGTATGGAATAGACAATTTACAATCCAATTTACAAACCAGACGAGGGGACCTTTAAGCAAAGAAGATTTAGATAAGATTAAAGTTAAAGTAGCAGGGTTGAAAAATGGTGCTAAATTAAAGAATCTTACTATAGAGATCACTGAGAATCAAAATGAAAAAAGCTTATATGAATTATTAGGAATAAAAAATGATAAAATGAAACTAGATAGGAGCCTTGGGGAGGTGACTTTGGTATTAGATCCTGGTACAGATACTCCAGTTGATCTCCAATTAACTTTAGAGGGTGTAACAAATACGGAGGATACTAGCCTACTAGTAAAGTGGGTAGCCCAGCCTATGAAAGTAAAAATAGTAGCCCCTACCGGAGTTGATCTTACTAAACTTAAGGGTGATGATAGGCAAAAAGTGCCTCTTGAGATAACCAATGAAAGTGGATTTGAGTTAAATGACCTTATGCTAAATTACATCGAAGTAGTATCAACAACCATTCCTACGGGTGGATTTATCCACTTTGGAATGTATAATGATCAAGGAACTGGGATAGCTATAGATCGAGAAGATAATAAAATAAACGATAATATTAGGTTGTATCATTTGATAGTAGGAGACAAAAAAATTCCAATTAATGGAAAAAAAACGATCTACTTATATATAAATCCTGCTGGAAAAGATAAGGTTAATGCTACACTAGAGTTGAAAGGAAGTGAGGTTGCTGAGAAAGATAGGAAAGTAGAAATTAAGTGGGAGGAGAGTTAAATGAGAAAGTACTGTTGAATACTTGAATAACATGAAAGGGGCTTAAAAAGCCCCTTTCATGTTAGAGTTGAATTGTGGTGTCAGGGCTCCAGCCCTGACACATAATTACTGACGAACACAGGGGACTCAAGACGACGGTTTCAGAAGAAGTCTAATAACGAATTTAAAAAAATTATACTCTGTTTCATGATCTATGAGTAGCTAGGTATAGATTTTAATCTATATTTTTATGCTTTAGATAATTAATGATGTGGTATGGCTAGAATTGTAGCTATTGATTATGGGCTTAAACGTGTGGGGTTGGCTGTTACAGATCCTCTCCAGATGATCGCAACTCCACTGATAACAGTTCCAACTCCGGAGGTCTTAGCTTTTTTAGAAACCTATCTACAAAAAGAACCTGTAGAAGCCTTTGTAGTAGGCTTTCCTGGAGACCTTAAAGATCGTTTTGCTCCTATTATTATTGCTATTCATCAATTTATTGAGCTTCTTTGTAAAAAATTCCCAGCACAGCAAATCTTTCAGCAAGATGAGCGCTATACCTCCAAGTTGGCTTTAGCTAGCCTAGTTGAAGGAGGATTTAAAAAAAAAGATAGACGCAATAAAGCTAATATAGATAAGCTGAGTGCTACGCTTATATTACAGTCATTTTTAACTAGTAATAAACCCAACCGCATATGATTTATCCTATTATTCCATATGGAGAACCTGTTCTTAGACAAAAGGCAGCAACTTTAGAGCTAGGAACTGACCTGAAAACGCTCATAGAAGATATGTTTGCGACGATGGATGTGGCTAGCGGGGTAGGTTTAGCTGCTCCCCAAATAGGCAAATCATTACAATTGTTTGTAGTTGATGTTAGTTATTTTGTAGAAGATGGGAAAGCACAGCCAGACAAGTATAGAAAAGTCTATATTAATCCTATTGTAGAGATGTCCCATCCACATACCATCGTGTATCATGAAGAAGGTTGCTTGAGCATACCAGGTATTTTTGCAGAAGTACCGCGTAGTAAATCTATTCGTATCAAATTTTTTGATCAGAACTGGGAACCACGTGAAGAAGAGTTAGTAGATATGCCAGCTCGGGTAATACAACACGAGTACGATCATCTCCTTGGTAAGCTCCATATCGACTATTTGCCTGCAGATAAACGGTTACTGCTTGAACCTCAATTAGAAGATATTAAACAAGGCAGGATCCAAGTAGATTACGCCATACAGTACAATAACAATAACAATTAGCGATATCGTACATTTTCCTACCAGCATACATCAAATAGGCTTTTTGAGGAATTTTTAAAACTGTACTTCTAAGAAAGCGCGTCAAGAAGTAGAAGAACACCAACTCTTACCTAAGTTATGCAAGAGCTCTATTCTGAAAAACATTTACAAAAGCAGGTCGGTTTTGTGTAAAGCTTTTCTGATTTCCATCCATTTCCCCTAGCTGGCCATTTTATCTCTAAAAAAAGCAATTAGCTCCTGTATTAGCCTTAACAAACTCTATTTAACTTTGATGTTTTACACAAAGTATTCCACGTATACCTTTCTATTAAAACTTTTTTCCTGTTAATGGCTTTTTAGAAAAAGCTTGCATATGTGTTACCGACCAGCTATGTTAACTTCATCATTAGCATCTGGTTTAGATAACTATGAAAAGGAATTATAATTTAAATCATAGACTGACAGCTACCATTTTATTATTGAGTTTATGCTTACAAAGCTGTCTAAATCAATCGATACCTCCTATGAGTCTAGAAGGAAAGCATCCGTCTAGGCAAGATTATATTAAAGAACAACCATTAGGGGCAAAGTCTTATAAACAAGAACAAGCTGCTCAGGATACTTCTATCCCCATTACAGTTAGAAAAGATTTACTAGTAACTGCAGATGAGTTACAAATTGGCCAACCTGCAAAATCCACAACAGGTTCTAGTATACAACCATCTTGCACTAGTAGCACTAAGCGTAGCTCAGATAATCCAACTGTTAAAAAATCCGTCCAAGAAAAAAGAACTAAAACAACTATTAGCGCCGGTTTTAATCGGCTTAGCCCTATCAAAACACAGTTGAATAAGAAATCAATATGGAAATTTAAAACTCGACAAGGGCAGCTAGTAAGAGCTTATCAACAGGGAGAGAAATATCAAGCAGATGTAAGAGAAAAGATAGGAAATTTTACAAGAGAGTATACATTACCTATTTATCTTGAACCAAGTATGACTTTAGAAAAATTAGCTAGTTTACCAAAATTAATCCAAGAACAATATATTCAGTTTGTTTTAGCTAAACGTGCTGTAAATCAGCAAGGATATATCTATATAGGTAAGGGAGGAGTTCTAGGAGGAATGATGGAAGGAGATGAGGAACCAAGAAGAGGTAAGGAGAAGAAGAAAGAAAAGGAAAAAGAAGAAAAACCGGAAAATAATTTTAACAATCACGAAAATTTACTTGAGTCTGCTATAGAAGAGGGGAACGCTGAAGCGCAATTTGTGCTAGGAGAAAGAGCTTATTACGTTTGGCTCTATCAATACAGAAAAGGAGCTTATCATGAAGCAAAGTTTTGGTTAAGCAAGGCAGCAGCCCAAAGTCACCAAGAAGCTATTATTTTGTTAGATACAATAAAAAGAAGAGAAGTAGAAATACAATCAGATAGGAAGTTAGAAAAACTCTTAGACGCTTGTGAAAGATTAAACCTGAACAAATTGCTACCTCTCATCCCTAAACAAGAAATAGAGATACAATGGACTCTATATTTAGGTTCTGGAAGTTTTGGAGACGTTTATCAAGCTAATTATCAGGGTAAGATGGTAGCCGTTAAAAAGCTACAAAATAATCGTCATTTACACTCACAATTTGCTGCCTTTCAAAAGGAATGTATCATTATGGCCAACCATCCTCATAACAATATAGTTACTTTCTTAGGCTTTTGCCCACAAGAAAATTGCTTGATAATGGAATATGCCGCAGGTGGTTCTTTATGGAGTTTATTAAAAGATAAGACGAAAAACATATCTTGGAAACAACGTTGTCAAATTGGTTTAGATGTAGCTGAAGGGATGAGTTATTTGCATGATCGAGAAATTGTACATGGTGATTTAAAAAGTGACAATATTTTGTTGGATAATGAATTGCATGCGAAAATTACAGATTTTGGCACATCTGCGTTAAAGAGTGAGAATTCTACTCATGGGACTTGGGGTGGTACACTTTCTTGGGCTGCCCCTGAGACATTTATTACACTAGAGAATAGCAAAGCTGTAGATGTATATAGTTATGGAATGGTATTATGGCAATTGGGAGCTCGTAAGAAACCTTTTGAAACATTTAGCACTTACTATACACTTGGTGACCATCTCGTCAAAGCAGGGGGCCGTGAAGTTATTACTGAGGATACTCCGTCATACATCAGAAAGGTAATAGAATTATGTTGGTTGCCTGAACCACCTCTTAAAGAAGAAACAGATAAAGAGCAGCGTCCTGAAATGCAAAAAGTGCGACACCTGCTGCAAAAAGGTTATTATGCTTTTTTAGAAAAAGATAAGTATCTACAATTAGAGGAGTTACTTGAAGCAGATAATACATACCTTTTGCATAGGGCTGCTGAAAAAGGCAGTGTGGAAATAGTGAAAATTTTATTAGAAAAGGGGGTAGATGTTAATCTTCTTGACATTAAAGCTAAAGCTAGTCCTTTACATTATGCTGCTTTAAATAGTCACATTGAAGTAGTAAAACTTCTAATAGAAAACGGAGCAGATGTGCATACTAAAATTAAGGATGATTATCCTCCATTATATTGGGCTGCCGAGAATGATCATTTAGAAATAGTAAAATTATTAATAGAAAAGGGGGCAGATCTAGATGCTGAAAGTAAATATGGTAATTCCACCCTATGTTTGGCTATTGAGAAAGGTCATTTAGCAATAGTAAAATTATTAATAGAAAAGGGAGCAGATATACATGTTAAAAATAAGCATGGTTATACTCCCCTATGCTTGGCTGCCCAGAATGGTCATTTAGAAATAGTAGAATTATTGATAGAAAAGGGATCAGATATACATGTTAAAAATGGAAATAGTAATACTCCCTTATGTTTGGCTGCCCAGAAAGGGCATTCAAAAATAGTAAAATTATTAATAGAAAAGGGAGCAGATATACATGTTAAAGGTTTTTATGATTATACTCCCTTATGTTTGGCTGCCCAGAGTGGTCATTTAGAAATAGTAGAATTATTGATAGAAAAAGGAGCAGATATACATGTTAAAAATAACAAAGGTTATACTCCCTTATGCTTGGCTGCTCAGAATGGTCATTTAGAAATAGTAAAATTATTAATAGAAAAGGAAGCCGATGTACATGTTAAAAATCGGAATGGTGATACTCCCCTATGCTTGGCTGTCAGTAATGGTTATTTAGAAATAGTAAAATTATTGATAGAAAAGGAAGCAGATATACATGTTAAAAATCGGAATGGTGATACTCCCCTATGCTTGGCTGTCAGTAATGGTTATTTAGAAATAGTAAAATTATTAATAGAAAAAGGAGCAGATATACATGTTAAAAGTAAGAATGGTAATACTCCCTTATGTTTGGCTGTCCAGGGTCGTTATGTAGAAATAGTAAAATTATTAATAGAAAGGGGAGCAGATATACATGTTAAAGGTTTTTATGATTATACTCCCTTATGTTTGGCTGTTCAGGGTGATCATTTAGCAATAGTAAAGTTATTAATAGAAAAAGGGGCAGATATACAGGTTAAAAGTAAGGG
>MKUM01000051.1 GCA_001897825.1 Candidatus Amoebophilus sp. 36-38 | reverse complement strand
GCCATTACGAATCACTCCACAACCTTAGCGTGCTTTATATTCCGAATTCTCTCACGACCCCTGCATAGTCCTTTTCTACTCTCATTAACAGGCGGTAATGCGTCCACGATAATTCGCGACGCAGTGCGTCACGAATTGGAAAAGTAATATAAAACTGCCTGATATTCCGAAGATTACTTGCATCAAAACCTTGCCCAAACTCTTTTGTGAGCCGTTTGGATAATTCATTCAGTAACGCCTGTCCGTAATTTGCTCGTCCTTTTCCTTTCTGTTCTTCTTGGGGCTACCTCACGAAACGGAGTATAGAGTACGTTAAGGCTTAGCCGAAGGTTTATCCGCGGGCATCTCTGCTTACCAATGGCATTCGGTTAAGAGGGGATGGGGATGGTGTAATATATTAAGGTCTATAAGTTAAAGAACTGGAGGATTAAATGGTCAACCTATCGTAATTTAACAGGAGTAAATTCTTAACCGAATGCCATTGGTACCACCTCTAGGCGGAGGAATCCAAACTTCCCTTGTTACATCAATTATTTCTGCTAGAAATCGAATTCAATAATGTTGTAATTATCTTTTAATATCCTTAAATTATAAATAGACTTCTTGCAGAATCAAGAATTTATTTCTCTGAGCAGGAAGAAATTTGTGAGAAGCCGGAGTTTACTGGGGTAAATGAGGATTTTGAGCAAATTACTGACGAACTCAGAGGGCTAAAGACGAAGATTATGCAAGAAGTCTAATAAGGAAATTCTAGTTCCCAAGTCCTAAATCCTAACATTTTAACTGTTATCAATAAGTTCAACCATGTATAGTTATAGCAATCGATTTGCTGTTTCTAGGGTATTAGTTAGCTATCTTCTACTTCCCTGTATAGGGTTTAAAGGAGTAAATGCTTCTAACTCAATGGAATTGAAATCAGGTATTCAGAAAAGTATGCAAGAGTATGTTCATGCAGCCAAGTTTAATTCACAAAATTTAAATAGTGCTAATAGGATTTCGGCAAACTTTAATCTACAAAAGGGTACGCAAACAAAAAATTTAACAAATACTTCATCAAGAAATGCTAAAGCGCTTTTTAAAGAGCAAAAAGACAAAGCTATCTCTGTGAATTATAACCAAAAGCCTCTCGTTGCTTCTAAGAATGTGATTACTAAAGACGCTTCTGCTGCTACTAAAACCAATGAGATCAAGCATAAAAATAGACAACCAGTTGAAAGTAATCTACCCATTAGCGAAGTAGCTATGATAGATGAAGCAATAAGAGGAAAGCTTCCAACCTTTGTTGCACATGATGGGTATGAAGTGATCTTTATGTATCAACAAGGAGAATGGATAGCTTATGTGACTCAGCACTTAGCCGTAGGACGCAGAATTTTAGTATTACCTGTTTATGGAGATCTTGGAGTTAGTATTGATAACTTGCTTAGTAGTGGTCCAGAATGGCAGGAAAGACATATATATGTATTTTCCCCTACTACAGATACCCCAGATAAATCTGCTCCTTATGTATATATAAGTATGGTGGAAATGCAAGATAATGGACTTAGGGTAGATGTGAATAAGACGCTAGCTAATCTGATAATAGGTTATTACCTCACAGGTCGTAGCAACCAAATAGAATTCTATAAATTGAAAAACTGGGAAGCTATGTTGCTAGAGATAAGTAGTCTACTTGCAGGAATTAGAGTAAATCTAGTTGTATCCTCTATTGACCCAGATCCAGACAAAATAAAGACTAAATTAGAACAACTCATTTATAAGTATTTGAATAGACAAGTGAAGTTAGAAAAATATGCACTTACTTATAATCAGTTACTCACTGAGGTAATTAACCAAATTGAATCAAGAAATAATTCATCTACTTATCATCCCTTTAATTACCCAGAAAGTTATTTAGTAACTTTAAAAATTAAGTTAAGAAATATATATCCATTGTTGATAGAAATTGATAAAATAAAAGATACACAAATAGATCAACCAGCTAGTTTTGACCTGACTAAAATTTTAGAAATAATAGAAATAAAGGTTACTAGCAAAGATTTGCCTGATCATGGAGAACTTTTATCAAAAACTACAGATCCTTTTCTCCTTATAGAGAAGCAAGAAGAAGTAAGGGTTTCTACGATGTTACCTAATTTAACTGCTAACTCTTCACGACAGTTGTTCGGAGATAATAAGACCAACAGCTATCCTTCACTATATGAACAACTGCCAAATGAACACATGAATGAGGTAGAGGTATACTTAGATGAATATGATTTACCAAGCAGCATGCACATACCCCAATTAATTCAATTGTCTACAGGAAGTACTGTAAAGGTTACTTTTGGCAGTTCACTTAAACAACCAGAGAACCTGATTATTTCTGCAGATAGATTGGTAGACCAGCGCTTGATACCAACCCTCATACAGGCTCTTAATATAGCTAGTGAAACAGTTAAAATAGAAAGTATACATATCTCTGCTACTACCAATGGACATGAAGGAAAACAATATACAAACAGTAACCATCGCAAAGAGAATGGGGCAAGAGCTATTGATATTTCTAGAATTAATGGTAACAATATATTTGATCTAGGGGCTAACAATCCATTGGTAATAGCTTTGCAAAATGCTTTGGACGAGACTCCATATATTAGAGAAAATTTTGGTCCTTATTTTAGACATAAAAAAAGAAAAACTTATCAGAGTAATGGATTACATCAGGGTCATAAAAATCACATTCACTTTTCTATAAACCGTTAATGAAAAAATTTATTAACATAATTGGTCTACTCATCTTGTTTGTTGGTTTCGCAAACAACATTCCTGCCATTAGGGTGTGGGGAGATTTGGAAGATGTAAGCCCAAACGAAAAATGGATTTTATATAAAGCACCACATAAATCTAAAAGAGATGATTTTAATGAGGGTACCCTGTATATCCTGAATATAGAAAAAAATGAAATTGCTACGATCGCTGATGATATTACATTAGAGGATCCTAATAGCTTATTTCTTAGTGATTCTATAGTTGCTAGACCTGCTCATGGAAAAATAGTATGCTACGATATTTATCAAAAAGCAATTGTAAATGATCTAGTTACGTTTGACCCAGAATTAGAATTCTTAAAATTTTCTATCAGCAGATCGAAAATGCAGTTGGCACTTTTATTGAAAGATAATAGGGCAGGCCAGGTGTTTTTGCAAGTCATCGACTTAGTGGATCATAAAAAATATGAGATATCCCATCAGCTTCCTTGTTTAGGGCAATGTGGTGATGCCGTTAGTAGCCCTATATGGTGGTATAATAACCATGTCATATATGCTGTACACAACCAACTATATGATTATCAGCTAGGGAGCGTAAGCAGCTTACTAATATCTGATAACTTATATGATTATGCTTTAAATCAAGATGAAATTTTGTTTATAGAATGGGATAAAATAGCTACTTATAAGTTTAAGAAATTTAATTTTGCTCAACTTGAAGTAGAAGATTTTGTATTAAAAGAAGATTTGGATCTAAGGCATGTAAAATTTATTAGTCTTGATACTTTTGTTATAGATCACATGTCTCAAGCTATGTTAAATCTTGAACACCAAAAATTTTATATAGTTCAAAAAGATGGATTGCTCAAACCACAAGAAAACTTGTTTGTATATCAATCTTCGCAGCTAACAATTCGAAAAGAATTAACTACTAGCATATCTATTTATGATAAGGTTACGAGGGTTGTAGACAGGCAAGGACTTGTGATAGAAAGCGCTATTCACTAGAAATCTTCCGAAACCGTCGCCTTTAGCCCCCTGAATTCGTTAGTAAGTGTGTCTCAGGGCCCCAGCCCTGACACCTCAATCCTCATGTGCTGTCAGGAGGAAACTCCTGACAGTCTAATTGAGTGGTGGGAGCAACTCCCGCCACCACAACTCCAGTTTCTGACAAATTCCCTCCTACCCAGAAAACAAAATTCTTGGGTTCGGAAGATTTTTACTACAAGGGCGTATAAGATGCTTAAATAGGATTTATACTAAAATGCTTGGCCGTTAGGCTTGATGAAACTGGCATGTAATCGTTTAAGATAACATTTATCCTTTTAGCGGATTGATTAATTTTTTATAAATCTCATGGTATGCTTCTATGCCTGCTTCATCATTAGGAAGATAAGGGATATCCTTTTCAGCAAATAAAGTAGGTAGGGAAGCATTATCCATAGGTTCAGATTGCACAACAAAATCTGCATATTTTGCCCCTATTTGCATCAGCTTTTCAAAATCCACAGCGGCTAGTGGGGCTAGTTCAGATTCTTGCATTCCAAATATTTTTGCTTTTTCCGCAAAATCTGCATTAAATTGGCCAGGGAAAGTGGTATTATATATATTAAAAATCACTTTGGTACGTTGGAAAAGGGGATCTTGCTTAAAAGTTGTTTTTAAATAAAAAGGAATTAAACTAGTAATCCAGTCGTGGCAATGTACCACATCAGGTATCCAATTTAAATTTTTTACCGTTTCTAATACGCCTTTGCAGATAAATATGAGTCGTTCATCGTTATCTTCAAAAAAGTTTCCCTCTTTATCTTTAAATACAAATTTTCTATGAAAATAGGTTTCATTATCAATGAAGTATACTTGGATTCTGGTACCAGGTATAGCCGTTACTTTAACAGACAAATTTTGGATTTCATTACCTATTTTGATACTAATTCCAGATAGTCTTACTACCTCGTGGAGCTTATTTTTTCTTTCATTAATTACTCCAAATCTGGGTACCAATATACGTATATCGACATTTTTTTCTTGTATAGCCGGTGCTAGCTTACCAACAAACGTTGCTACGCTAGACGTATTAAGAAAAGGTGCTATTTCACTGGCCACATAAAGTACTCGTAAACTAGACATGCTTGGAAGGAGTCTGAATTATGTTAGAATAGATTTAGATTATAGGGAACGACTTATCGTACTACCGGACACAAATATACAAAAATATATGAGATGCTCAATGAGATTGTTTACTCACTGAACTAAAACGATGTTAAAAATGATTGATATAGGATATAGCAACTAGCAATGGCTAGTCTACTTACAGGATCATTCGGTTATATCATGTAAGTTTTCCTAGCATTGATGTAAATTTGGACATAAGGTATTATCAAGGTCAGTATAATGATTATGAACGAGGAGGTACCTTCATGGATATATACACCAATTAATCAAGCTAAATAAATAACATTTTGAAGATAGCCAAGAAAATTATTTCATATGTACTTTCTTTAGGTATCGTAGTTTTATTACTGAAGTACACCTATAAAGATCTATCCATTAACGAATTCCTTGGTCAAGTAAAACAGCTTAAGTTTACTTGGCTGATAGGATCTGTGTTATTAGGGTTAGCCAGTCATCTAATAAGGGCTTATCGTTGGAGTCTTTTATTGCAACCGCTTGGTTTTAAGGTTACTTTGGTTAAAAGTTTTGTAGCATTGATGATTGGCTATATGAGTAATCTTTTTATACCACGGTTAGGTGAAATAGCACGTTGTAGTGTATTAAGCCGTACTACAAACATCCCTGTAGGTTTTTTATTAGGAACAGTAGGCATAGAACGTGTGATAGATTTATTAGGCCTTTTAGTTGTTGTTGCACTTACGTTGCTTTTTACTTATCCGGAAATAAAGTCTACATTCGAGATAATATTTTCCTCACAAACAAGCCAAAAATTTGTTTTTTATGGCCTTATCGGATTAATTATTTTATTGGCGATAGTTATGATAGTTGCTTATTGTAATCATATTCGTGCTAACCAGAATAAGTGGCTAAAAAAATTTAGGACTTTTATGATTAGCCTTAAAGAAGGATTCTATGCTATCCGAGCTTCGCAAGTGAAAAAGCAGATAGTTTATACTACCCTAATCAAATGGGGATTATATTATCTAAGTGATTATGTAGGAGTTTTTGCAATACCTGCAACTTCCCATTTAAATTGGAGCGTTGGATTAGCTGTGTTAACGATGAGTAGCCTAAGTTTTGCTGTTCCCATACAAGGAGCGATTGGCGCTTATCATCTATTAGTAAGCAGCGCATTGGTAGGGTATGGCATTGCTCCAAGCAATGCCTTGTTATATGCTACAGTTATACATGCTGCCCATCTCTTGATTGTAATTATAGGAGGAGTGGTGGGTATTATTTATCAAAATATATGGATTAGCTCAAGAAAAAGTTAATTTTTTGGATAAAGTAAACTTTGCTGCATGCGAAGAACTCTTATATTTTAAGTCATTTTGGGGCACTACCTTTTGGTATATATAATTTATGTTTTCTTATCTCTAATATTAGTTACGTTAGGTATAAGTTGTCGAGATTCGCTAACCTTTAGTATCCTCCATTTCCCAGCTAGGTCTGAAGCCAATGTATCGCGCAAGTGCTTGTAAATATTTTACATAGTGTGGAGGGTAACCTTTACCTTGATGGTTACGGGACAAACCACATAGAGGCTCCTCTTGAGGGGCAAATATGTCATGGTGAGCTCCTTTCGCATCTTTGGATACTGTACCACCTCCAATTTCCCATACTTTTTTAAATTTTTTAAACGTGTAAGTATGATTTTGTTGGTGGTCGAATAGTTCATTAACTAGCTTCTGATCACTACTATTTAGTCTCTTTACTGGATAAGTATGTATAAAGAGGTGTTGGTTATTATATAACCTTATAATACGGGAATTCATTGCATTTAGAAAAGATAATGAGGTGCTATCCGCTTGAACAGAAACGATGTCTTTGCTGTCTTGCTGACCAACATGGGTTCTTTCTCTTTTCCATATTTTTTGATTCTGTTTTTTAGATTGTGACCGGCTTCTCTGTTCAGCTATCCATTTAGCATTAACATTGTCTTCTTGTTCTTCTTTTATCTCATTTTCCTCCTGTTTCTCTTCTTGTTTCGCTTCTTCCTCTGTTTCTTTATAAACTTTTTCTCTGAGTATCTGTTCTATACAAGTCCTTTCTACCGCTTCTATATCTGCTGCTGGTTTATCTATAGATTCTTTTTTTTCTTGGCTCGTTGTAGTAGATGCTATTGATTCAGCTTGTCTTCCTTCTTTACCTATATCTAGTTGGAACGTTGGTTCTGTATCTTGTTGAGGCAACCTTTTCTCTTCGGATGAATGGATAGTTAATCCAGGTTTAACTGCCGCAACCCCTATGTTAGCTCCTTTAAGAATAGCTAGGTCTTGATCCTTTTTATTATATTTTGTTTTTCTATTTTTTTGTTTGGGTCTTTTCTTTTTTTTAGAGGAGGGTTTTTTACCAGAATTATTTTCTGTTTCAGTTGATATAGAAATACTCAAAAAATCTGGATTGGGAAGATTTTTGTAATTTTCTTCATTTTCATCTTCATAAATATAAGTAAATATACCCTGACCTTTAGGTACACCTAGCCCCTTAAATTCTAAAAACTTTATAAAATGTTTAGTATAAATATCTACGTCTACATTTTTGCTAATTTTAGAAAGTTCTGCCTGTATATCCTTATTTAATTCTCTTTCTTTGATGTCTTCATATAACATATTTAAATACAGCTTCCTATTCTGTGATAGATTGATATCACCCTTAGCAATAATTTTTAGTGCTGAGCTTCTTAGTTTAGATAAATTTGGGAACTTAATATCTGACGTAGATGGTATAAGTAACTCGCTTAGTAATGTGTAATAAGTACTACATGCTTCATCAGGATAGCCTGACTCATGAGATATACTGGACAATAGAAGAGGGTGAAGTTGTACAGAAGCTCGTAGTAAATGAATAGTTTCTGCTTTTAACTCATTCAAAGTACATCTTAAAAAAGTTTCCTTGATTAATAAGTTTAATAACTGGTATCTATCTACCTCAAGAATTCTCAAGCGCTCACACCATTCGCGGTTTCCTATAAGGTCTGTATCTTTTACTAGCCAATCAAAAAGTAATTTATCGGTAGGAAGTGGGCTAATTGGCAATATCTCTTGTTCTTGCATACTTTTTCCCTCCAATAGATTGGTTACAATCTTATTTCTTGCCATCAAGTATTCAAAGCGGAGAGAGAGTAAGGTGTATAAGAAATCATTAATGGTTTTTTTTCCATTTAGTAAATCTAAAGTTTTTTTATACAGTTTATCTGCAAATGTATGTAAGATTATTCGCCTTTTTTTCTCGTCAGGATCCATGTTAATCTCATCTTTAACACTAGTTTCATGATAACTAGGAAGTGGCGTAGTACTTTGTATATACGCTTTTATAGTTTGTACAATCTCTAATAGGTATATATATTCGGTATTGTGGCTAGAGGTTAAGTTTGAATAGTCAATGCTTCCTTCCTCTGTATAGGTTTCCGTAGATTGATCTTTTAATAAAATATCTTCTTGATTAACACAGTTTAGCAAACACAATAAAATGCAACATATGACTAATTGGGATAGTTTTGATATATGCATAATGTAATATGTTTTGATAAATCTAGTAGTATTTTAGAGGATTGATTAGCTGTTTGATTGTACTGATTTAAGGTAAATAACCTGTTTACTTCCACTTACTACCAGTCAACATAACCTTTATAGACGCCTGAAAATAATCTTATTAGATAAGTAGCTAACAAGAATAGCTAATTATTTTAGCCTTGTGATATTTTAGAATTATACTTATTATTAATCCCCAGGCCCTACAAAAACCAGACTTTCTGGCATAGACGCAAATCTAGATGTAATACTTAATAAAAGCAAGCAAGTTGGATAAAAGTTATGTAGTTCAAGATACTTTTTGAAGATATTAAGTATAAAATTATAAATCAGTATGGCGCTAATCTGGTCTTTTGAGTTAATTCCTTTTATTTATTTTTGAAGGCATAAGAAATTTAATTAAGAGACTTCTTGCATAACCAAGAATTTTGTTCTCTGGGTAGAAAGGAATTTGTGAGAAACCGGAGTTTACTTGTGGTAAATAAATATGAAGAACCAATTTCTGACGAACTCAGGGGGCTAAAGGCGTAGGTTATGCAAAAAGTCTAAGGGTTAACTAGCTAGAAAGTGCTCAATATAAGCTTGCTTAACATGTTAAACAGTTTAGAATTAGCTTTGTCAGACCTTATAGAGAAAAGTTTTGTATTTTACTTTATCTCTCACAGTTACAATTGTAAACCCAATTGCTTGTCAGAAAGTAGCCTAATCTTTTTTTAAGTTGGCCATTTGGTTATGTTTAGAGCTTCTTTTCTTTTTTTTTCCTTTTTTAGGTTCTGGTAATTTTTCTGATAGTAGTTCTATTTCATTTACTTCTTTAATATCTGATTTCCTGTTTAAGAAAGCTGGATTAGGAAGTGGATAAGGCCAACTAACCCTTTCACAAGGTATTTCATATTTCAGGAAATTTTTTTGTGGAGCCAACTTAACTTTGAAAATATCTAAATCTATTTCTTGTTTAAGTTTTAATATTTCGCGTGATAAGGGTGACAGAGATATGTTTGCCTGTTGCATAGTTTGATGTATACGTAGGGTAAAATTTTTCAGTAATAATTTCTTATCTGTGTCTTTCTCTGTTTCTTTGAATTCTCTTATTATTTCTTCATAAATTCGAAATAATTCTGGGAATTCTGATCTTTTTAAAGAAAAATGAGGAAAAAAATATTGCAATATCGCATAATAACCACATGCTTCGTCTGGGTGACCTAGATCCTGCTCTGTATTTTCTAATATATGATGGAGTTGTTTAGAGGCTTGTAAGAGCTGTTTCGTCTCTGGGTCAAATTTTATATCGTATGTTTCAAAACTTGCTCGTATTAATTGATTAAGCATTTCATACCTTCTTACCATCGACAATCGTATGTACTCGTTATATTTTTTTGTTTCTTTTTCTGAATCATTGTCTAGCCATTTAGCTAGCGTTTTGTTAGTGGGAACCACATAGGGTACATTGCCGTTAATATCTAATAAATAGTCTGCTACCAGTTTGTTCCTAGCATCTAAAAATTTATATCTTTCTAGTAATAAAAGCTTTAAATAATTATTAGAACTAATTTCACCTTCAACGACTCTCAAAGTGCCAGCATATAGGGAACATGCTAATTCGTTATCACCTTTATCTGCTTCTTTCAAACTTAAAGTCCAACTCTCTTTTTTATCTTCATTTACGTTATTGATAAAGCTAGGTAGAGAGGTAATTTCTTCAGGCTCTGTAAAAAGTTTCATTTCTTCTGCAATCCCTAATAAATATAATTGTTGGTTGCTATAAGTAATGGAGTTTGTATAATCAATTAAACCATTTTTAATATTTTCTTCTGGCGAAACATTTGTCGGTAAAAGATTTTCTTTATTATCACAGCTTAAGAGGTGAAAAAGAAAGCTGAAAAGTATAATTACTTGAAGTATTTTTTTTGTCTGCATGGGTTGGTTTGTTAGTGAGAATTTTTTAAAAGTATTTATTTAAATATTGTTAATTATAGTTATGCTTATTAATAATGCAAGCAGATATACTTCTATAGTCCGCTTTGTCTCATAACATAGGGAATTTTAATGAAGAAATAAATAGGTTAGCTTAATAACTAAAAACTGATTAGCTTAAAGTTGTCGAAATTTTTATAAAATCGTCCTTTTTACAGGAAAATACTAATTTGAAATATGTTTTATTAAAAACAAAATTTCGAATTAAAAATAAGATATTTTTATTCTTGAAGACAATGAAGGCTAAATAGACTTCTTCTGAAACCTTAAATAGTTGCCCCTGGATTCTAGAAAGAAGTGCAATAGTCTAAATAATAGGTTAAAATTCCCATTAGATACTAACAAGCTAGAGACTATTGCTAATGAAAAACTACAATCATCTCACTAAGGGAATGGATACAACACTTAAAAACAAAAGTCAACTTGCGGATTTTGTTTTTTTAATAACTGTTGGATGTTATGGCTTGTTTGATTGTTGCTTAAGTCTATATGTTTGATCTGAGTCCTGGACAAAATATTACCCACCACTTGTACTCCTCTATCGCCTATATTAGGATTTTTGTGTAATAAAAGTCTAATCAACTTGCTTTGAGGTAAGGCCTCCGCTAGATCAGTAGCTCCTCTAACTCCTATTTTGTTATCCCCCAAGTTAAGAATAAGTATTTGGCTTGTAGATAAGATTAAGATATCCGCTAGGTATTTAGCCCCTTGATCTCCTATTTGATTACCAAATAAGTTGAGAGTACGGACACGACTCTTACTGTTAGATAGGCTCCTCGCTAGAACACTAGCTCCTTGCAGTCCTATTTGATTTATAGGTATATCAAGGTCATAAACTTGGCTTTCAGGTAAGGAATCTGCTAGCGCAGTAACACCTGCCAGCCCTAGGTTGTTATATCCTAAGCCAAGAATACCTACTTGGCTTTTAGGTAAGACATCTGCTAAGGCTTTAGCTCCTATATGGCTTATTTCATTTCCATATAAACCAAGAACTTTTACCTGACTTTTATTAGCTAAGGCCTTTGCTATGGCCTTAATCCCGTTATCTCCTATTTTATTAGAATTTAAGAAAAGTTCTTGTATTTGGCTTTGAAGTAAGACCTGAGCTAGAACAATAGCCCCTACAGTTCCTATTTTGTTTTTAACTAGGTTAAGTTTAAGAACCTGATTATCAGTTAAACTCTGCGCTAAGACAATAGCTCCTTGATCTCCTATACTATTATTCTCTAAATTAAGGGTTTCGAACCAAGCAAAACAAGGATGTGTGGCTAAGATAGTCATATACTCATTATTTAACTGATAATTAACAAGGGATAGTTTATTTCCTGTACCTTGTAATTCATTTAAAATTTCTGCTCCCTTAGGCCATTTTTTAATAATATTCTCTAATTCTCGTTTTAATTCCAGCTCTAATTCTAAATCAGGAAGATTTGCCTCTCTCCCTAGCAGATGACGTACTTTTTGCATTCCAGGACGTTTCGACTCAGATCGCCAACACAATTGTATGATTTTTTTGATTACTAAGGGAATCTTATAATCGATGATGTTTTCCTTATTGCCTGCTTTTACATGATCCATGATTTGACCTAATCCCTTAATTGATGCAAAAGGCTCTTTACGACTACCTAATTGCCATAATATCATCCCATAACTATACACATCTCCAGCTTTACTATTCTTATTGGTATGAAATATTTCAGGTGCCATCCAGCGAAGGGTGCCGCCTGTCCATTCTCCATAAGTAGAATTTTCAGTTTTTAATGCAGCTGTACCAAAATCTGCAATTTTTGCCCTGCATTTACTATCCAATAAAATATTCTCACCTTTTAAATCACAATGAACGATATCCCATTGATGCAAATAATCTAACCCTTTAGCCACATCCAAAGCAATTTGATAACGCAGTTGCCAAGAAGGATCCCAATCACTATCTTTCTTGTGGCTTTTTAACAAACTCCACAATGAACTGTTTGGTGCATACTCCATCATCAATCCATCTTGCTCAGAAAAAGGTCCTAGCCGCCGATAAATCACCTCCGGAGCTTTAAAAAAGCCTAAAAAATTAATGATGTTTGGATGTTTAAGATTTGCTATAATCATAGCTTCTTTTTTGAAAGCAGCGATTTGTTCGTTCGTAAGTCTATAGAGACTCTTAACCGCTACGGTATCTCCTTGGTAGATGGCGCTAAAAACCTTACCCATGCCTCCATTATCACCTATTTCTTCAATATACTGTATGCTTTCAGGATCAATAGATGGAAATGATGTATTAAAATTTCTTTCTCTCCAAGGATTAGAATTACTGGAAAAAGAAGAAGCAAAGTCATTATCTTTTTCTGCTTTTATTTTTTCTAGTAAATTAACAGCCCCTGGATGCCCTTGCTCAACTGCTTTATTTAACCATTTTATTGCTTCTGCATAAACTGACTCCTCCCCACTATTTTTCCATAAGTTATATAACTTTTTTCCTAGTTTAAATTGTGCTTTAGCTTCTCCTTTTCTAGCACGTTTAAGTAAATCATTACCAGCTGATTGGCCTTCATCTCCTTTCTCCTTCTCCTTCTCTTGTTTTTCTCCCTGTTGATTGTTGACTTGTGTGCTGTCATATCCTTTCTTATTCTCTCCTTTCACCTTAGCTGCTTCTTCTTGTACCCTTCTAGAGGTTTTGTGCCGTGACCTTCTACTTTTACGTTTTTTCTTGCTAATTTTAGCTCCTTCTTTCTTCGGTTCTTGCTCTTGTTGTCCTTGCTGATTACTCTCTTCTTGCATCCCTCCTAATAGTGCTGCTTGAAAGATAGATACGCATCCTGACTGTACACTTTGGGGCAGTTTCAATTGAATACGGCTTTGCTGTATTTTGGAATCTAATTTAATGAGGCTAGTTAAGTCCGTACCTTCTTCTATTCTTACAGGCAAGTTTTTATAATTAGGTTCTCTTTGCGTTTTGTCAGCTCTTACATCTGCTCGTATCATACCATTTTCACCTTCATAAAAGGTAACAAGATATCCTCTTTCTGCACTAAGCTCTTGATCTTTTAATGGATCAATATTTATTGAATGAGTCGATCGCTGGATAGTAGTATGGTTGGAGAATGTTTCTACTTTAGGGGCAAGCTGGTTAAAAGAACTACCACAGCTTTGTAAAAATAAAATAACAAGTAAAATATAGGCTATTAGCCTCTGATTTAATTTGTAATTGCTTTTCATACCTTAATGTGGGCTAAAAGTGATGCACTTATATTAGTTGGTAGCTAGCAGACATGCAAGTACTTTATGAAAAAAATAATCAACAAGGAAAAAAATTTTAATAAAAGGGTACATTAGCCAACTTAATTTAAACATTAAATTTTAATGTGTACGTCAGGGCTGATTGCTGCTTGTAAGGGTAAAATGGCAGGTTGAAGAAAATAAAGGATGATTCGAAATAGTTTTACACAAAATAACCAGTTTTTGGAAAACTATTTTAGCTTTTAGAAATAGACTTCTTCCGAAACCGTCGTCTTTGGCCCCCTGGGGTCGTCAGTAATTGGTTCTTCCTATTTATTTACCTCAGTAAACTCCGGTTTCTCACAAATTCCTTCCTATCCAGAAACCAAATTCTTGGTTTCGGAAGAAGTCTAATTGTTTGGTTCCGAATAATTATGGTTATATTAGTAGGGCTATTATTAGGGATAAAAAACAGATAAAAAAACTATGGGGCAATTACTACATAAATGCGCCACAACAACAGAGAAAACTCGTAGACAAATTCAGTTATCAAAAGAAAGTATAGCTACTCTAGCTA
>MKUM01000050.1 GCA_001897825.1 Candidatus Amoebophilus sp. 36-38 | reverse complement strand
TCGCAACAAAACAAACAATGTACAATGAAAATTATTTAATAAAATCTTGCTTTTGAACACAGTTCATTGCGAGCGTGAGCGAAGCAATCCAGGACTTTTTTGCATAGTGATTTATATTTTATTTACAGTTAAACATATTCTTGCTTAAGCTATGCAAGAACTCTAATCTTAAGGGTTAACTACTAGGGGTCACGAGAGAATTGGGAATATAGAGCACATTAAGGAAAATGGCAGGGGTGCTTGAAGGGGGTTATATATCTCTTATATATATCTAAAGCTATTTATGCATTTCACATTACTCTCATCATCGTAAAACCTTGCATTATGCAGCAGAAAATTTTACTCCACCTTGTGGAAATAATAAGTTATATTTTAAAGAGTAAGCTCAGAAAGACATAAAGTTTCGATTTCAGGTCCAGCTGTTGTATAAGTTAAACTCAGTCGATAACCACGTAAATCAGATCTATTACCTTTACTGCCTCCTTGAGTTCCTATAGCAGGATAAGAAAGATCTTGTGAAGCCGGAACTATTTCATATATGTGTTGGCCATTTTGACTATTATAGTTAAGAATTACCTTATACTCTTTCGTATCTGAATGCGTAGTTGTAGGTAAGTTTATGGTTCCTAATTCTAAATTTCTGGTTCTATCCGTAGTTCTTATATCTAGTCTATTACTTGTACATCATTGACTAAAAATTATATCAATAAAGCCTATAATATCATTATAGACAACTGTTCCCGTTTTAAAGAAGGTGTGTTTGCGTTTAGCCATATTATCTCCAAGATGAAGTTTTATATGCGGTATTCTTTGTTTTACTAATTTAGTTCTTCTGTAAATTAGTCCTTGCGGAGAGACAAATTTCCCTTCTTCTTTTTCTTTATCCTCAGCAATTTCTGTAAGGGTGCTACCTTCTTCCATAGCCTGGATAGATTGTGGATGATAAGTAGCAAGGACAAGAGTGATAATAAGAATTCGTTTCATTATATTATAACTATACATAAAAATTGCTGTTTGATTTTTAAGAGGGGTAATTTTTAGTTCTATATGAAAATAGCATACTTACTAATTCCTTACTCATAGAATTAGCAAGTAGTACTTTGCGTTTACTAAAGTAAAAAATTTAAATTATTTTATTTTATTAATAATTCATTGTCTTGAGCAAGTACATTCCATTCACTTGCCTGAACTTCTTTACTTGTTGCCCACCCTGAGGATTTCTCTTCAAACAAAACTTCAGAATCATCAACACCGAATTTTAATTTTAGTAATTTATCACTAGTTGCGCCAGTCCAACCAATATCCTCAGGATTAACCCAAAGAGCATTACATTCCTCACAAATAAGTATTATATTATTGTCCTGATTTGTAGCAACCCTATATAAAAAACGAGAACCTTCTTTACAGTTAGGACATGTTGCTTGTTCATCTTTCATTTTTTCGTCCATACGTTTTTTATGGGAATTCATATTAGTACCATTCTTGCCTCCTCCACAACTATTCAACAACATAAAAACTATAAGTATATTGAGGGGCCTCAATATTATATTAAAAAATTTATTTTTGTTAGCCATAGCGATTAAACTTTGATTCTATGCAAAATAACTAAAGTATAGATCATTTAAAAATTCTGAAATAGTTCGTAAGGGCCTAAATTCTCCTTTCCCAATTGATTTATTCTATGACCAAAGATAATCTCCAGTTAAATTGATATGTTCCCAACCAAGAGGTGATATATGTTTTAATAAATTATCATCAACAACCTGGCTATGATCCTTTAAAAATTGAATGGCTTGTTCCAAATAAATTGTATTCCATAGAATGATTGCTGCTACTACCAGATTAAGACCAGAAGCTCGATATCTTTGGTTTTCAAAGCTACGTTCACATATTTCACCAAGTCGATTGAAAAACACAGCCCTTGCTAAGGCATTTCTAGCTTCTCCTTTATTAAGTCCAGCATTAACCCAACAACGCATGTAGCCAATCTAGTGTAAAGGGACTACGTTCAATCCGGCCAAGCTCCCCCTTGCTGGCGCACGCGCCTCGCGTGTGCCACAGACCACGGAAGAGAATTACTTACCTAAAACCTCTAAACTAAGCTTTTCCAGTTCCTCAGTTATAGATTCTAACTTTAAGTTTTTTGCCAATGGCACAAAGAAATTTAATGTTTCATTGGCTATATGCTTTTGCTTAGCTAGAGAAGAATGTCCGCTGATGGTACGCATATTATGTAGCCGATCTGCCAACTTAACAAAAGCTGCTCTTTTATCTTCATAATTCATGATTCGGTAAACATTCTCATGGTCCTGTGAGCTGACTCTACGTAAATTATCTTCTAGATTAGTTACTTTTTTCACGATGAAGGCTACTTGCTCTCCAAACATAGCCTCAATTTGTACCAAGGACAAACCTGTATCCTCTACTGTATCATGCAATAACGCTGCTATTACTGCATCTTGATCTTGGCAATACCCTAACAAAATTAAAGCTACCTGTATGGGGTGGGTAAAAAAGGGTTCCCCTGATTTTCTTTTTACTCCTGCATGATATCTTTTGATGGTATCCAGTCCCTTATTAATAACGGTAAGATCCAGCTTCAATTTTTTTGCTTGATCTAGCAGGTCTTTTTCTAATTGTATGGCTAGCGGATAATTGATTTCTTCTGGATCTGCCACAGCAGGCTCTCTTAAGAGCTCCATGACTTTTCCTCTTACTTCTCTAACATTCACTGGAAGTACATACACTTGGGTATGTTCATTATCTAGCTCACCGTAGCCATAATGGGCATGGATGATACGAGCATTTTCTATTAATTCCCCTTTTTTTGTGTACTGACTCATTAAAGGCACCTGTTCTAGCATATAGATATCTTTCTTCTTAGAGGGAACCTTTTCTGTAGTAATCGTAAACTTTAAAGCTACTAATTGTCTTGTATAATCCTTAATATAATCAACCTTATGACCTAGCTTAGCATCCTCTATCACGATATGTATAGGCTCGTTGTTTAAGTTATGTTTATGTACATAAAGAATGCCATTTACTAACAGTTCTTTTATCTTGGCTATATCTCCATTAATACTCTCCTGCTTGGTACTTATATTCGTTATCAATTGAGGAATCAGTGTTAAACCTGTAAGTTTAATGGTTTCTTTTACTTCCAATAAAAGCTGATCTAGGTTAGTTTGAGTTACTTCTAAACGCATGTAATCAGTCATTCGATAGAGGATCTGCCGAATATAAGCAGCCGTAGTTTGATCTAATAAGGCTTTCTCATCTACATTCAGGTCTTTTAAAACCTCTTCCCTATAGGCTAAAATCTGGGCTAGCTCATTATTCCTTTCTGCATACATACTCGCTAGGTAATTTTTCTGATTTTCTAAGTGGGACTGTCTTCCTTTGAATCTAAATATGGCAATTAAAAAGCTGCTTAATAATAGGATGACATAAATAAGTTTAAACTGACTTGAACCTGCTGCACTCGTACAAGCATATAGGTCTCCACAATACATATAAAAAATTAGACAACCGATGATGCTGCCTAAAGAAGAAACGAATAACATCAGAGGCCAGGAAAGCAGGAAAGCTGACATGATTAGGTTGAGCAAGAAAATCATAACCTGCACTTCATTAAACCCACTCATAACCACCAGAATACTACCTACTACAAAAAGGATATAAAAGATACCAAACGGCCAAGCAAAGGTTATAATTTTTTTAGATTTAACAGTAGGAGGCCAAGCAGGGTAAGTTAAGAAAGCAGCAGTAAAAATTAATACAGAATGAGATATAAAATTATATAGACCTTTATAATTAGTTATTGTTTCTTCGGGTATGGTATAAAAAGAAGCATAAGTAGCCCCTATTACGTAGACAGCAAAAAGTGTATAAACTACTTCATAGATAGGTAAGTTTTTCTGAAGGTAATCATAGATTTTAGTGTTTTTGATATTACTAATAAAATATTTCCAAGCTTCTCTTCTTTTTTGCCTGGCTGCTAAAACAGGACCTGGTACTTTGATATCTATCCATCCTCCTTCTTCTTGCAAGATATAATGGCTACCTAATAGAAACGTCAAATTAGCTAAAATACCAGGTATAATATTGTTAACACCTGTATACCCAAATAATTTATCCCAAAATGTAACAGTTATAAAGCCTGCTACCATGCCAATTAACACTGCTCTAGTACTACTACGGAAACCAAAGATGGCTAGTAGCATAGGTACTGTGACAATCGGCATATAGAAGCTGCTAGCAAGGAGCAGCAGCTTGAGTAGATCTTTAGTCTGAAGAGCTAATAATAAAGCGCATACACCTAATAATAATGAAAAAAGCCTAACTAATAGAATGGATTCTTTCCACGAAGGTCTATATACTTTGATAATGTCATTAACGGCTAATACAGTAGATGCATTAAGATTTGAATCGGCCGTAGACATAGACATAGCTAAAATTCCTGCACAAATAAATCCTTTAAACCCTGAATAAGTATACTTATGAATTAAGTAGCCGAGTAGTTTATCAGCCTCTAGGTTAGGATTATCAGTTAACAACAAAACACCTACCCAGATTAAAAACATAGCCACAACAAAATCTAGTCCAGCAGACCAAATAAATGTTGTTCTAGCCTGGTTAATATCACGAGCCATAACTATACGTTGGAAGGTAGTTGGACTCATTCCCGGGATCATAAAATATAACATAAGTCCTAGGGAGGATATTAATCTGGGATTCCAGCTTATCACTTTTTTTAAACTAAAAATTGAACTGTTAGCCAACATGCTAAAAACTTGACCTGGCTCTTTAAGATGATTCCAAATGATTAGTGCCAACATGGGTATAAAAACACCAAAGGTAAAAAATTGAAATACGTCAGTAAAAGTGATAGACCGAATACCTCCGAAAGCTGAGTATACAATCACAATACCAATGGCAGCGATAGAAGTCCAAGGGCTCTCAAATCCTAACAGTAGGGTTATCATTTTTGCAATAACTTGAAACTGAACAGCCATGTAGCCTATACATTTCAAAATTCCACTAACAGCAGTAATAACACGTACTGTACGCCCGTACAAATTACCCATAGCTTCAGCTATTGAGGTGTTGTTTATAAACTCTCCCATACGTACCGCTAAAAACTGTCCATGTAGGAATATGCCGACTGATGAACCTATAATAGGTATAATGAAATAAAGTCCATTAGTATAGGTTTGTTCTAATCCATAAAATAGAAATCCTCCGCTAATACCTGTTGCTACAATAGTAGAAATGATAGTAGCATTAGAAAAGTCTTTGTTGCCAATAGAATAATCTCGTAAAGTTTTTACTCCTCTCCCAGCTCGTAACCCTACTATGAGATTAATAACTAAAAAAATGCTAAATAAACTAATATCCAGATAATCTTTTATCATAACAAGGAATAGATTAGTACATTAAAGGTTGTTTTTAATTATAGTAACAATTCAAAAATTATGTGGATACCATAATACTAACTTATAAAATAATATCAAAATAAGCCGAATTAAGTCTGATTGCTAAGTTGCCTTTTGCTTACTTCTCTCCACTCGCATATAAGACAACTACGAGTAAGAACAACATAAAAGCAATTAAAAAATAAGTGGCTTTATGATCTAATACAATCGTATATGTAGCAAGTATACCATAGACCTTCAGTAATATAAACATGACTAATTCTATTTTATTTGACCTGAGGTCCTAAGGTCTATTAAAAATAAGCTAGGGCAGGACCTCTACTCCAATAGGTTGACATAATATACAACAAAAGAATTTGATATTATATATATTTGTAAAATATAAAACGAATTTATACTTTTTAGTTCACATATACAATCTATTTGATTGGCAAACCAGCTAAATAGGGCGTAAAGATAATTGCCCTTAAACTTTAACCACCTAATTTAGTTATTCCAAACAACCATACTTATATACGTATATAATTTGCAGGCTTAATTAATCATAAAATATGACACTCAGCTATACATTCTTTATACTTTTAGGTACGGCTATACTTTTGGTCTGGGCTGGAATAGATATATACAAAAAGCTAGGATTAACTATTTTTTTAACGGCACTAATACTAGGAGTTGGCCTCAAGTACATTTCTTTCATAGGATTAGGAGTCATAGGAAGTTTAGCAACGATTCTGTATCTATTACAATCTAACCAGGTCTCAGGAGCCTATAAATTATTATTACATCTTTTACATTGCTTATTTTTTATAGGATTTTCTATGCACTTTGTGCCTGGTTTTCATAATTGGAAAATATTTAATGAGATATTGTTATCCCCTCATGCTATCCCTTATACCATGTATCTCAATGTAGAAAAGCCAACTTACATTTTTCTTTTCTTGTACTTCAATAAGCGGCTACCGATCATACAATACAATTGGGGCAAAATTTTAAAATGGACTTCTATAAGCTTTATCCTAAATTTTATCTTGTTATCACTAGCCAATTATGGAATTAAACTGGTTGAATGGGATCCCAAACTGCCAACCTCGTTAATTATATCAGTATGGATACCACGCATGCTCCTTGATACTGCTTTGGGAGAAGAAATATTTTTTAGGGGATATGTACAAAAGAACTTAACTGATTTATTTAGACACTTTAAACTAGCTCCTTGGATAGGTTGTATACTGGCCTCCCTAATATTTGGAGCACTGCATTTACCAGCAGGTATACCTATCAGTATCATGGCTACTTTAGCAGGGATAGGGTACGGATTAGCTTATTTAAAAACAAATGCTATCGAAGCCAGTACGCTAACCCATTTTTTGGTAAACTTATTACATTTCTTTTTATTTACTTACCCCATGCTAGCGTCAAACATTTAAAAGTTATATTTATTTGGGAACATATTAAACTGAGTAGGATTTACTATCAAGCAAGTAAGTAAAATCACACCCAAGAATATGAATACGATGAATAATTTTAAAATCATTAGCCCAAGCTTTACGCATCATGCATATATTCCTAAGATTTTTACCTGTGATGGAGAAAATATATCGCCACCATTAGTATGGGAAAATGCTCCAAAGGAAACTCTATCATTTATTCTAATCATGAAAGATCCAGACGCACCCAAAGGTACTTGGTACCACTGGATCCTATTTAATATTCCTTCTTATATACATGAATTACCTGAAACCATCTATAAGCTGCCAGAAGGTACAAGAGTTGGGAAAAATAGTTGGGGTGAAACTAATTATGGAGGGCCTTGCCCCCCAGATAAAGAGCATCGTTATTTTTTTAATTTATACGCACTTAACTGCCTACTTCCTTTAGATAACGGTGCAACTTATAAAACCATAGAAGAAACGATGCAAGCACATATTTTAGGACAAACTCAACTCATGAGTAGGTATAAAAGATAAATCTTATATCCTCAATAGAATCCTCTAGAAACTGTCGCCTTTAGCCCCCTAGGTTCATCAGTAATCTGTCCAAAATACTCATTATTTCGGTGGCGAGCGAAAACTCCCACTACCACAACTCCAGTTTCTCACAAATTCCTTTCGGCCTAGTGAACAAAATTCTTGGTTTGGGAAGAGATCTAATTTATCTCACAACCTATAAAATGTCAGCGTTACATCTTATTTTGTAAGCAAATTAGATTTGTTTATAACTACTCATGAAAGAATACGCAGACCGGCCTAAAAGCCAACTAGGAAGTTTTCCAATTACAAACGTAATATTTAGCACCATGCTAGCTCTATTTGTTATGGGATTATTTGGCTTGCTGCTCATCCATGCTACCAAGCTTACAAAGACGGTTCAAGAAAATGTAACGATACAAGTCTATTTAAATAAAAATATAACTGAAAGTGATGTTGTCAGGATAGACCAAGCACTCAGTCAACAAGCATTTATCCTAAAGAAAAATGGCATTCCTCAATTAGCCTTTATATCGAAAAAGGAAGCAGCAGAAAATTTGATCAAAGAAACAGGTGAAAACTTTATAGAAATTCTACAAGAGAATCCATTGAGAGATAGTTACATCTTGCACATTGATCCTGCCTATCAAGATGCAGATCAGCTACATCATATTAAGAAAGAAATATCTGATATCGAGGGTATTTTTGAGGTCTGCTATGTGGAAAATGTAGTTTCTGCTATTAATAAAAATTTGAGACAAGTGAGCATTATATTAATATTCTTTACCATTATTTTACTTTTGGCAGTAATTATTTTAATTAATAATACCATTAGACTAGCTCTGTATTCGCAGCGTTTCTTAATAAGAAGTATGAATTTAGTTGGTGCTACAGCTAGCTTCATAAGAAAACCTTTTCTGGTAAGGGCTATCCTTATTGGACTATTGGCAGGTACTATAGCCGACGTAATATTACTTTCCTTACTGCATTATGTGAATCTGCAAATAGACTCGCTCCTCGCTTTACAACAACCTATCAAAATTTTTATTTTATTAGCTTTTATACCGCTGTTGGGAGTATGTATTACCTTTACAGGTACGTATCGTGCTATTAATAAATATTTGCATCTATCTTTAGAAAACCTGCACTAAACATGAAGAGACTCCATTTTAATAAAATGTCCTTTGGTAAAATTAACTACCTACTGCTAATCGTAGGCATATTATTAATTGCACTAGGATACCTATGCATGTTGTTAGATAAGGAGCCCTATGGATTCGGTACAGTAGGACTTACTATAGCACCCATCATACTTGTATTGGGATTTGTTATCGAGCTTTTTGCTATTATGTATCGACCGAGTGCCAGGAGGTAACTCCCGCCACTAAACACCGTATAATCTTAGGTTCAAAAAATAAAAGTTTCTTGCATGTCATCTCCGTTATTTTATAAGCCAACCGAGTGCCAGGAGATAATTCCTGGCACCACAGCGCACGGTGGTGGCGGAAGTTTTCTCCCGCCACTAAAAAATACACCAGAAGGAGCCATATTACTTGTTAATAAACCACTAGGATGGACCTCTTTTGATGTAGTAAAAAAACTTCGTAACATTCTAAAAATAACTAAGATAGGACATGCGGGAACATTAGATCCATTAGCTACCGGTCTCCTTATCATCTGTACAGGCAAACAAACTAAAGCTATAAGCCAATACCAAGATTTAGACAAAGTCTATACTGGCCAGTTAGTATTAGGAAAAACGACTCCATCTATTGATTTAGAAACAGCATTTGACAGTGATAGGCCTTATCATCAAGTTACAGAGATAGATATCATCCAATTAGCACAAAATTTTTTAGGAGTTATCACCCAAATTCCTCCAGCCTACTCTGCTATTAAAACAAAAGGAGTAAGGGCCTACAAACAAGCTAGAAAAGGCCTACAACCTGCTTTAGAACCTAGACAAATATTAATCAAAGATTTTACAATTACCTCTATCAACCTACCTGAGATCAACTTTAAAATTACTTGTAGCAAAGGAACTTACATCCGAAGCATCGTAAGAGATTTTGGAGAAAGTTTAGGTACAGGTGCTTATTTAGCACAGTTGTGCAGAACACACATCGGCACATACAGTTTAGAAAATGCCTGTGAAATAGAAGCACTCATGCGGTCTAATGCAAATTCATCAATCGGTTAGCAATAAAACGCCAGTAATCAGATCCTCCATCATGCCATTCGCTTCTGTCATTTTGCCTACTCAATCTGGATCTCTGCTGAACATGCTTATAAGTTCGAACAAAAGTACGTTGCAGGGATGACAAATAAAACGGTTTTTGTACATCATAAGCCTCAATAGTAATACTTAACTCACCTTACGCAAAAAGAGGTTGAATGATTAAATTAAGTTTATCATTTCAAAGGATCCAAGTACTATACTATTCTTACGTACTGTCGGGAGTTTCCTCCCGACAGTTCTAATTAAGTAAAATCCATGTAGTGGTTTAGTATAACTGCATTTTGTACTCCTTGTTCATAAAACATAGCACTACTATAGAAATAATTTTCTGGCCACTTTGCTAAATTCCAATGATCTTGTAGTGGATTGGTATGAATGTAGTTTAGTTTTATCACCAATAATTCTCTCGATGCTAGATAAAGTTCATCAAACCTGTCTTGCCATAATTTAAAAATCTGGTTATCTTTTTGGTAAACTAAATTCGCTAGCTTTTCTGGTTGATGAGCTTCTATTTCTTGTCGTATTTTGGTAGAAGTGAACTTTTTGAAATCTCTCATGAAGCCTATTCGCTTAGAGCCTTTAGAAAAGTATAGAATTAAATGGATATGATTAGGCATAAATACATATCCTAGTGAAGATGCATGATACTTATTTAAACAGAAGTTAAGGCTTTCTGCTAAGATTTGCATAGAATTACCAATAGTAAGTAAGTGCTGCCGCTTATAGCAGGTAGTAGTGATAAAAAATATGTGCTTATCCTTGTAAGATTGTCTATTTCGTAATCCCATGTTATAAAAGTATAAAATTTACTGTGTCGGGAGTTTCCTCCCGACACCACCAAAAATGCACAGCGGAGATTTTTTTGGTTACTTTTTTCATGGTTGGAAAAAAGTAACGCCCGCCGCAGGCGAAACTTGATTCAAAGAAATAAGCTTCAACTAGAAAGGTGTTATTTCATGGCTTAACAAGTAATAAATTTGCCTAGGCTGTAACTCAATTGCGTAACATGAGTACTTAATTCAAAACTGAGGAATTTGAATGATTACTTTAACTTTTTAAAAGAATAATGTTTAAAAATCTTGCTAGTTGCAACGTGCCTGACAATAATTCCTAATATTAACACCATCCAGGAAATACCTTGACCTATGTAAAAAGCATCGATAGGAAATATTTTATAAAAATTCCAAAGGATCATGCCAATCAGCACAAAAAAACAAGAAACTGTAAACAACTGTGTATTCACTAAATGTGGCTTCATATAACTTAAAATAAAAGGAGGGAAAATACATGCTGCAAAAATTCCCTTCAACATTCGCCAAGCCATTTCAAAATTTCCTTCATAAAATATAACTATACAAAAGGTAAAGAACCCTGTAATCAAAGAAGCACAAAGATGTGCTAAAAATTTTGACTTAAAATACATAAAACGTAAATCATACATCAAAGTTGCACTCGATATGAAAAGGAAGGAATCGAGTGTTGACAAAATAGTGGCAAGCACCCCACCCAAGAATAATCCTTTTAATCCATGGGGTAATATTTCTAAACAATATGTCAAAGAAGCATTCAGTGGGACTGCCTGGGGGAAATAAGCCTTTGCATAAAGGCCGATTAGTGTAGTACATATATCAAATACAATCCAGCAAAGGATCGAAATAAAAATTCCCAAAATAGCAATTCTATCAGTACGTGCACTTAAGCATCGTTGGTAAAAAGTGGGATTTAAAAAAGTAGTAGTTATAGCAATAAAAAACCATACAAAAGTATCTAATACAGAGAAAGTCCCATGTATTGAAAAATGCTTACTTGGACAATGAGAAACCAGATAACCAATACCTCCAAATTTCAAAAAAGAGATAATAACTACGGAGATAATTCCTACATACATGAATATAACTTGCACCAAATCTGAAAAAACAATAGTACGGAATCCCCCAAATAAACTGTATATAAACACAAAAACTAGCCCTATGCCTACGGCAACTTCAAAAGGCAGTGCAAAAAGTGTTTTTAAAAAAATACCTATCCCCATCGCATAGGCAATCGGCAATGTTTTTAGAAAAATGAGTAGAGCGGAAAATTTACTAGGCCCTCTACCTATCAACTTAGCAAGGAGATCTGGGAAACTTAAAATTTGCATCTTCCTGATATACCTAACTAACACTATAGCAAAGAGGATGTATGAGAGATACCAAAAAACTCCTTGTGTTAAAAAGGTATATAGTCCATACTCAAATGCAATCTGCGTAACACCAAGAATATCTCCATACCAAGTAGCCACCAATGTAGCAACAAAAAGAGGCAACGTCAGCCGCCTGCCCATGAGTATATAATCGGTCCATGAATTTTGTGGATCTTGTTGGTAGTGGTTATCTGCTTTTTTTCTTAAAATCCATCCATACCATGCAGCCAAACTAGTAACTAGAATCGTAGATGAAAATATAATCCAATCCCAAGATGTAAGTGTAAGCCAAAGAGATGTATTCGTTGACATTTTATAGCATTTTGTTTACTTATAAACTCCGTTTTATTTAACAGAAAAAATGGTAAGATTAGCTATAAATATGCCTTAGGACATGGAAGCTTTTTCTTTTACCCAATTCCTCCGCCAGCATTATCTGGATCAGGTACACGGGTTAGCTCGCACTTCTCAGCCTGTATAGGCACCCCGTGAGTAAACTAAATTGACAAGTTTAAAATCTAAATTTATAAATAAGGAAATTTATTTCTCTCCTTCTTTTTGTTTTTCTGGGTTCAGCTTGCTATGTATACGCTTGATCGCTGATTGTACCCAATCAGTATAATGACTAATCTCATTTTCAGATATTGTTAGTTTAGGTAATAAGGTTAAGAATGCTTCATAATATTTTATAGCTTTAAGATAGGCTTCTTGTTTTTCATAAGCTTCTCCAAGTCTAGGATATATTTTTGAAATGAGAGAGGAAGATTCTTTTAGAGGAAGCTTAAGCACTATATTAAGAGATGTCTTAATATAGGGCACAGCAATATAATACTGTTTGATTGAACAAAAGGCATGACCTATTGTATAATAAATTTTGGCTGTATTAAGGTGTTGTTCCCCTAAACATGCAACAGTAATTTCTAGCGCCTTACCAAAATATTCGAATGCCTGTTCAACATTATGGCCTCTTACCATGTAGCTGTTAGCAAGATTAACATAAACATCAGCCAACAGTAAACTATTAGGAAAAACTTCTTCTGCTACTTCAACCGCTTCTGCTAAGATCTTGTCTGCAACTTTTATTTGATATCCCAGCATTCGCAGTGGATGACCTAAATGGTTAACCAACGTTAATCTCTCCTTGATTAATAACTGATCTTTCTCAGTAAGTTTTTTCTTATTAACATACTTCTTAGTAGTTATATAAGCTATTTTCCAATAGGTATTAAGATCATCAACTAATTTAGCAGCTTTATCCCATGCTTCTGGATCATAATCCGAAATGCTAAAACATGCTACCATGGCCTTATCAAATACTAATCTTACATTTTTTAAGTCCGTATAGTCTAAATAGTCTTTTGGTTGCTTAGATTCCTCTTGCTTAATTTTCTTCTTATCATGACCCTTCTTAGCAAGTATAGATTTATTACTCGATAATAGGCAAGCAAAGATTGTAAATATTAGTAAAAAATTTTTATGCATATTTCTCTTCAAGTAGTTTCTGAATAATTTATCCTAGCATAATATATATATTAGCTTTTCTAACACAAATTAAATACAAGGATTTATAAGTCCAGAATAATTTTCTTAGAGACTGAAGGAACGTAATCTTTCTATCGTTACCTATTTGAAGGTCTTAGATTACGTGCTGTCGAGAGTTTCCTCCCGACAGTTCTAATTAACTCAAGTTGCTAGTTACATGTCAGGATTTTTACCTGGATTGCCACGCCCCTTATCGGGGC
>MKUM01000049.1 GCA_001897825.1 Candidatus Amoebophilus sp. 36-38 | reverse complement strand
TTCAAAAATCTTTGTTTTCATTCGATTTATCCCTTATTTATGAGTTCTTAAGGGTCAACTACTTAGCTAGTTGATAATCAACTACCATTGTAGGAGCACAATAGTGAGAAAATATTTTTCTCCATTTCGCGAGGAGGTCCCTGAACACCACGCTCATTCGATCGTTTTAGCTTGCTTTCTATTCCAACCTTCAAGTCCGATTAGCGAAATATTATCTTTTAATGGGATTTCTCGTTGTCCTGGGTATATTACAAATAAATGGTCAAGCTTAAGATCAGATAATGCTGAGTGCATAGATTTAGTGGTTTTAGGACTATCTGAAAACTTAAACTCAAACCCCAGGCGTTTACCTTCCGTAAATACCAACAGATCGATCTCAGCCCCATCTTGTGTACGCCAGAAAAAACTTTCTTCAGGTCTGATACGCAAAGATTGTATCACCTGCTCAAGGGCAAAGCCTTCCCAAATAGCGCCAAGATTGGGGTGCATTAGTAATTCTTTTTCACTATGAATCCCGAGTAGTGTTAACAATAATCCGCTATCGCGGAAAAAAATTTTAGGAGTCTTTACTTGGCGTTTATGAATATTTTCAAACCACGGAGGCATAAGGCGAACCATAAATGTTCCTGTTAAAATTTCAACATAATGACGAATATTATGTGCTGAAACTCCTAATGAAACAGCAAGGTTACTCATATTTAAAATACTGCCATGCACTTGGGTTAGCATCATCCAAAAACGGCGCAGCAAAAGCGGAGATATGTTAAAACCCAAATTTGGGATATCACGCTCCAAAAAAGTTTGGATATAAGATTCCCTCCATAAATAACTTTCTCTATCGTCCGAAGCTAAATAAGACCTAGGGAAGCCACCTCGAACCAATAACTGATTCATCATGCATCCTTCTACCATTAGGAAAGGGGTTAACTCAATATATCCTATTCGACCGGCTAAGGTTTCGGACGACTGTTTTATTAAATCTCTTGATGCACTGCCTAAAATTAAATAAGATGCCTGCTTTTTATCACTTAACACTCGTAGGATAGGGAAGATTTCAGGCAATCTTTGTATTTCGTCAATAATAACAAGTCCTGTTAGACGTTCCAAAACAACCATAGGATTAGAAAGAGCTAGTAAATCTTGAGGATTTTCCAGATCAAAACGATGAGTCATTCCATTATAAGAAGTTGAAAAAATCTCGGCAAGGGTAGTCTTACCACACTGTCTTGGTCCTAGTAATGCAACTACCGGATGTATTGTCATTTGCTCTTTTAATAAATGTAAAAATAATTCTCTTTTTAGCATAGACTTTCCTGTAAATATTTATAGTAATTGCTAAATTACAGGGTTAATAATAAAAAACAATAATTTTTTTAGCTATTTGGGATCCTCTCACGAAACGGAGTATAGAGTACCTTTAGATTTGCAACTTTTTCCCCTGTTGGCTTTGCATATCGCAAGCAATGATTAGTAAGTCCACAAGGTAGGATTTATCTTTTCTGCTACATGATGAAAGGTTTTACGATGATGAGAGGTGATACCTAGCTCATGAATAGCCTTACGATGAGAAAGAGTAGGATAACCCATATTAACTTCCCAACGGTAGCCAGTTACTTCTATAGCTAGCTCTTGCATATACTTATCTCGGTATACTTTAGCTATTACAGAGGCGGCTGCTATACAACTGACCTTTTGGTCACCTTTTACAATACATTGATGATTAATGCCTGGATAAGCTTTAAAGTGCTTGCCATCTATGAGCAAAGTATCAGGTGTAACAGTAAGCTTATCAATAGCCCGGTGCATGGCTAGGAATGAAGCTTTAAGAATATTGATTTTATCAAACTCCTCGGGAGTTGCAAAGCCAATAGCCCAGTCTATGGCTTCTTCTCGGATGATTTTATCTAATATGATTCTTTGTTTAGCAGTAAGCTGCTTAGAATCTTTCAATGGAACATGATTATAATCGTTAGGCAATATAACAGCAGCAGTTACAACAGGGCCTGCTAGACAACCTCTTCCTACTTCATCACAACCCGCTGCTATAACATTATATTCATTATTATTTAACATAAGAAAAATTAAGTTTATTCAATTTATTTGATTAATCTCACTGATAACTAGTTTATTTTTCTTCCAAATATACTATATTAGTTTTATATTAGTTTTATATTAGTTTTATATTAGTTTTATATTAGTTTTATATTAGTTTTATATTAGTTTT
>MKUM01000048.1 GCA_001897825.1 Candidatus Amoebophilus sp. 36-38 | reverse complement strand
CACATTTGAGTGTCAGGAGGAAACTCCTGACACCACACTCCGGTTTCTCACAAATTCCTTCCTGCCCAGAGAACGCAATTCTTGGTTTTGAAAGAACTCTAATAAAGTACAAAGCTAAACTAAGTTGGATAAGTATGAAAAAATCAACTTTTAAACAATACATCCTTCCTCATATAATCGCATATGCCTTATTTATGGGTATCGTAATCAGCTTTTTTTCGCCCATCTTTTTTGAAGGTAAAAAACTTTTTCAAGGGGATATACCGCACCATGAAGGAATTGCCAAGGAACTAATAGACTATCGAAAAAAGACAGGTCAAGAAGCTTTGTGGACCCATGCTGTTTTTAGTGGGATGCCTGCTTATCTAATTGATACCAAGTATCAGGAACCTCTTAATAGCATGATCAGAAGCTTCATAGGCGCCTATCTGCCTAGTCATGTAGGTTATATTTTTGCAGCCATGTTAAGCTGCTATGTCCTCTTATTAGCCATGGGCATTGGTCCCTATGTGTCGATGGCTGGTGGTATAGCTTATGGCTTGAGTACGTTTACGCTGATTAGTATAGCCATCGGTCATGATGGTAAGGTAGCCGCTATGGCCTATATGCCTTTGGTACTAGCAGGTGTGCAGGTAGCTTATCGAAGAAATCGTTGGTGGGGAGTGCTGTTGACTACCTTGGCGCTTTCTTTGGAAATATCTGCTACGCATCCGCAAATTACTTATTATCTGGCGATCATGGTAGGGATGTATGGCTGTAGTCAGTTGGTAGTAGCTATACGGAACAATCGACTTAGATCATTTGTATATACCAGTGGACTATTGTTGGTAGCTGTTTTGGTAGCTGTGGGAGCTAATTGGGGTAGGCTTTGGAATATTTGCGAATATGGGAAATATTCTATCCGGGGACAATCAGAACTAGTTGCTCCAGATGCTCACCCTGCGGATGGATTAGACAAAGCATATGCTTTTAGATGGAGCTTGGGGAAAGCAGAAACCATGACGTTGCTCATTCCTAATTTCTATGGGGGTAGTAGCCATGAACAGCTCAATGAAAGTTCAGAGATAGCACAAATTTTAAAAAGGCAGAATTTTAGTCAACAGCAAATTAAATCTTTTTTACAACATACGCCCACCTATCGAGGCGAGCAGCCTTTTACAGAAGGACCTATGTATTTAGGAGCGATCATCTGTTTTCTATTTGTGGTGGGCCTCTGGTCGATTAAGAAACAGGATCGCTATTGGTTGCTAGCAGGTACTATCGTGGCTATTTTGTTAGCTTGGGGGAGTAATTTTGCTGTTTTTAATGACTTCATGTATCAGTATCTGCCAGGTTATAATAAGTTTAGAGCGGTCACCACTTCGATTGTTATTGCACAGTTAACGAGCATCCTCTCGGTTTGTTTGGTTTTACAACAAATCATTCAGGAAGGCATTACACCAGCCCTAAGAAAAGGTTTATATGGTGCTTGGGCTATTATGGGTATAGGTTTAATGTTAACCTTTATGCTAGCAGCATGGTTGGATTATACATCCGCTCATGATGCGTCTTTGCCTGGGTGGTTGGTTGAAGCATTACAAATAGATAGAAAGCGTATGCTGCAGCAAGATACGTTGCGATCTTTGGCATTCATCAGTGCTGCTAGTCTGGTTATCTGGATGTATGGGAGGAAAAAGTTGAGGACTAGCGGGTTAGTCATCCTATTAATAGGCCTGATCGGTATAGATTTTTATGGAATTGGCAAGCGCTATGTACGTGACATCAGTTACCAAACTCAATCACAAATTGAAGCTAGGGAAGCTACGCCAGCTCGGCAGTATATATTACAGGATACGACCTGGGGCTACCGCGTGCTAAATTTAAATCATCCTTTTACAGATGGACGTACTTCTTATTACCATCATGCTGTAGGGGGCTACCATGGTGCTAAATTACGTCGTTATCAGGATCTCATCGAGTATGCTTTATCCAGGGAGTGGCATCAAGTATATAATTACCTACAAGGGCATACAAAGGATTGGCCAAAATTGCCTGTTTTGGATATGCTGAATACCCGCTATTTCATGTATGCTCCGGAACGTAGTGGAGTAATGGCTAATCCGAATGCTTTGGGTAATGCTTGGTTTGTAGAAACGATCTATCCAGTAGGTAGCCCATGGGACGAAATAGAAGCGATACAGAATTTTGATCCGCAACGAGTTGCTGTAGTAGATACCACCAAGTTTCATGTTCCTTTTCCTACCATTTCCTTAGGTAGTGGTAGGATACATTTACTGGTTTATGAGCCTAATTGTCTGCAGTATGAAGCAGAAGTGTCGGCTGATGGCTTAGCGGTATTTTCAGAAATCTATTATGAGAAAGGCTGGCAAGCTTGGATTGATGACCGGCCAGTTAACCCTATACGGGTGAATTATGTCCTTAGAGCATTGTCTATCCCTGCTGGTAAACATATGATTACCTTTAAATTTACCCCCTATTCTTACGTGATAGGCAATCAGGTGATGTTAGTATTTAATATGGTTTTATTGATCTTGGTTATAATAGCAGGAGGTTACAAAATATTAGAGCTCTTTCGAAACCATCGCCTTGAATTCTCTAAGTTCGTGAGTACTTATGTGTCAGGGCTCCAGCCCTGACACCACAATCTAAAAGTACTTATAGATAAGTTTCTACGTTACCTCTAGACAACTGTTGATATCAATAAAAATACTTTAATAACTTTGCGAAGTTATAGCCCACACTATAACCGAAGTTGTTTTTAATACATTTTTCTGCTTTTATAATATTTATGAAGCTTACAAACCAGATAACGCCTAAATTTAACCCAAATCCAAACTCATAATCACAACCACTTATTATATGCAGTTGAAACCGTTGTATGTTAACACGCTTATTCATTTCTGTTAATGTTCGTATTGTTTCTTTATTTTTCAAGACTTCAAGGTGCATTGCACCATCAATGATATAACCTGGTTGAACACCAATAAAAAAACACCATTCCTCTAAGTTGGAAGCTGGATAAACTCTTAGTATAACTGGCACACTAATAGATTGCATGGAGAATCCTGAAGGATTTTTAATGGATGCTTTTCTATATGGGATACGTCCTTGAGAAGTATAGAATAAACCAGTTCTAAGTCCTACTTTTTTATGAAATTTATATTCGCCAAAAATCCCTGGTTGTCCCATCGAATTATCATATAGATCTGATAAGCCATCTTGTAACTGAACCCCAAATTTTATGTTTTCTAATTTTTTATTGTTTGATATGTGGGTCGGGTCTTTTATAATTGTGGTTGTTTGCCCATAGACGGTATTAAAAAGAGCTAGTACGATAGAAAGAAGGTAGTAATGTTTTTTCACAGGAGTCATTTTTGTGTTTTTAGTGGATTTAAATTAGATCCTTAATTGACAAAAGTAATAAAATATTCAATTGTAGCTTGGTCTAGAATTGAAATTTTTAAGCAACCAAACATATAATTTTGTAATCTAAGCTTATAAGCGTAGTTTTATGGCCTCTTCAATTTATAGATAATGGATAAACAGTTACTTGATAAATTAATGCGGATGGCTAAGCTAGAATTGTCTGAGGCAGAGCAGGCAATGATGCTAACGGATTTAAATAAAATTTATGGTTGGATTGAAAAATTACAGGAAGTAGATACAGAAGGCATAGACCCTTTAACGGCATTAGCCTTAGAACAACCTACTTTAAGAGAAGATATAGCACAACCACCCCTAGACCATACCAAGGCATTGAGTAGTTCTAAGTATGTGGATTCCAACTATTTTAGAGTCCCCAAAGTAAAAGATGCTAGAAATATTACCTCTTAACGAGTTTTTACATGGAGATAGATAATAAAAAAGTTTTTACAACCCTTAATCTTAATAAAATATGGGTTCCTCTTTTGTTGGGGTTAGGAGTGGTCACCTATCTCTTTATGACGGACCCAGATATGAAAGCCGATCAGTTAAGACTCATTGGTGAAGGTAATTGGTTGTATATACTCTTAGCCATCTGTTTGGTTGTAGTGCGTGATCTAGGCTATACCTATCGTATTCGGACACTAACGCATAAAAATCTCTCGTGGGTAGCTTGTCTATATGTAATCGTCTTGTGGGAATTTTCTTCTGCTGTTACCCCTTCTGTTGTAGGAGGCTCACTGGTTGCTATCTTTTTACTACACAAAGAAGGTGTAAAAGTAGGTAAGGCACTCGCTTATGTAATGGTTACTTCTATATTTGACAACCTGTTTTTTATTGTGGCGGCACCGCTAGGCCTTTTAAATTTTCGTAACTACTTATCTGAGTCTACCATTAGCATGGCTACACAGTGGGGTGGTGGTATAAGTTTTATTTTTTGGTTAAGCTACCTACTTATTCTAGTTTATACGGTATTGATGAGCTTTGCTTTGTTTGTTAAACCATTTTTTTTTAAATGGTTTTTAGTAAAAATTACTAGTATAAAATTTTTGAGAAAATGGAATGAGTCGGCAGCTAAGCACGGGGATGATATTATCATGGCTTCTCAAGCACTTCAAGGAGAAAAATGGTCTTATTGGGTTGAAATTGGTATGATCACTTGCTTGGTATGGACTGTTCGCTATAGTGTATTGAATATGTTGCTAGCTGCCTACGTACCTGTAAGCCTTGTGGAACATGGAGTTATTTTTGGTAAGCATATTATTATGTGGATTATTATGCTTATTTCTCCTACACCAGGTAGCAGTGGTACAGCCGAGTTCTTTTTTAAGCAACTGTATGGAGGATTGTTAGGGGAGTATGTATTAATTACTGCTATTGTCTGGAGAGCCATTACTTACTATTTTTATCTGCTTTTAGGAGTGATTGTGCTGCCGCGTTGGCTTAAAAGAGTTTTTTAGACTTCTTGCATAACCGTCGCCTTGAGTCCTCTGGGCTTGTCAGTAAGTGTGTGTCAGGGCCCCAGCCCTGACATCAAAATCCTCTATCGCAAAAACTGTTAGGCATCTAAATCATATGCCACCTTGAGCCAGTGCCTTACTTCATCATCAATTTCGCTTAATGAGGTAAGTGGAATACGGTAGGTAATTCTATCTTTTTTTTCATAGCCACCTGTACTAATCAGCCTAGAAGACATTCTCATACCTCCAAGAGCCAATCCGAGATCAATGCGGTTGCGAGTTGTAGGTTTAATTTCTGCAAACACATGGTTGCGGTATAAAGGAACAATCGTTTTGCAAGGACATGCTTTCACGTCCTTTCCAAGATTATAGCTGATCGATAAGATTGATTCATAAATAGGAAGCAATCCTGCTTTTGGACCTGCAAACATAGCATCCACATAACCTTGAGCAGCTTCTAGATATGCTGCAGGGTCACCATCTCCCCAACCCTGTCCTTCAGCTCGCTCTACAATTAAAGCCACATCCATAGAACCTAATTCAAATTCTTCTTTTAGCCACTTCTTGCGTTCTGCTCGAGTTTTAAGTTTAGATCTCTGAACTAAATCTACCCATTCCTCAAGGGTCCTACCTGTTTTTTCTTGCAGGGTAGAAATCCAAATTTGTATTCTTCGAACGGCTGGATGAACGCCGAAAGTAAATTTACCTTTCTTATTGGTAGGTAATTCGGTTTGATTAAAATGCTGCATAATTAATTTTTTAGTAAACGTCCTAATAAACGACTATTACTTACCAAGAAGGAATTAATCCTCATGTGCTGTCAGGAGTTTCCTCCTGACAGTTCATTGGAGTGTCGGGAATAATTCCCGACACCACAGCTCCGGTTTCTCACAAATTCCTTCCTGCCTAGCGAACACAATTCTGGATTATGCAAGAACTCTATTAATATTCCTATTGTATTGCTCTAAGCAGTCAGCTTTTTATACTATTCTATTTGCTATTTACTAACTATGTTATGATATACTTTCTGCACATCATCATTGTCTTCCAATATTTCGATAAGCTTCATTACCTTTTCAAAAGCCTCTTCATCCAGTTCCACTGGTGTACTTGGTATATATTGTAACGAGGCTGAGACGGGTTCTAGTTGTAGATTTTCTAATTCCTTCTGGATATTTCCAAAATTTTCTACAGAGCTTATAATATGGTAATAGCCTTCTTCTGGTTCATGTTCTATGGATTCTGCTCCAGCTTCAATGAGGGCTAGTGTGAGCATTTCTTCGTCTTTTATGTCTTCAGCATTCAGTGTAAAAACTCCCTTTCTATCAAACAGAAAAGATACAGCACCATGCTTCTCTAAACTTCCACCCTGTTTACTGAAGGTAGCGCGTACGTTGGCTACAGTTCGATTCAGATTGTCGGTGGTACATTCTACAATTAAGGCAGCCCCGTGTGGTGCAATTCCCTCATAAACGATCGTGGTAAAATCAGCAGTATCGGCAGTACTTCCTTTGTTGATAGCCCGGTCAATATTTTCTTTGGGCATATTGGCCCCTTTTGCATTTTGTATAGCTAGCCGCAATCTAGCGTTTGCAGAAATATCATTTCCACTTTGTTTGACTGCAGCGGTTATTTCTCTAATAAGTTTACCAAAATATTTAGCCTTCTTAGCATCATTAGCACCTTTTCTGTGCTTAATATTCGCCCATTTACTGTGTCCTGCCATATAAAGTAAGTCTAGTTTAAAATTGCCAAGCTATATGTTGGATTGATTTTTTGCAATAGGATAGATAAAAATAATTCCGTCTAATCTGGTTGACCCAGGGTCTAATTAAGTTGAGATACCTAATGATGTGCTTATAAAGAAGGGTGGTTTAGAAAGAAGCATATTGCTTTATTAAGAATCGTGGGCTTGCGTGGACTCGAACCACGGACCTCTACATTATCAGTGTAGCGCTCTAACCACCTGAGCTACAAGCCCTTTGAAATCACACCTTGATTGGTTTAACAAAATATGTTTTAAACAATCCTTGTAAATATTTATACTTCCCTGCTTTAGTAGAAAAACTTTAACGTGATGGCAAGAGGTGGCTCCTGCCATGACTAAAGAAGCGTTGCAATTTAATATCTTTTGTGGCTAATAACAAGACGTTATCAGAGTTTTGGTAAAGACTCTCCTAAGTTGTCATCCCCCCATCGTATTCTTGTTCAAACTTGTAGGCATGTCTAGTGGGGATCCAGTTTGGCGAGGCTACCTAGATGGCTAGAAAAATACGTATTTCTTGCGCAGGTGGCGCATATTTAAAAATACCTGAAGTAGTTGAGAATATTTTATTATTTTGTGGTTAATTAATAGAGTTCTTGCATAACCCAGAATTGTGTTCGCTGGGCAGGAAGGAATTTGCGAGAAACCGGAGTTGTAGTGCCAGGGCCGGGGCCCTGACGCACACTATTTAAAATATATATTACCTTTTTAGTTTATTTTAGCTATTTACCATGTCCTATACCTCCAAGTTAATAGAAGAAGCTGTTAATGAAATTGCTACGTTGCCTGGCATAGGAAAAAAAACCGCGTTACGTTTAGCCTTATTTTTATTAAAAAATAATCCCGAACATACCGAACGGTTAGCTAATTCACTTCGTAGATTACGTTCACAAATACAATATTGTAGACAATGTCACAATATAGCTGATGCGGCTGTTTGTAGTATATGTGCCAATCCACATAGGGATTCAGGTATTATCTGTGTGGTTGAAAATTTGCAAGATGTAATAGCTATAGAAAATACAGCACAGTATAAAGGGAAATATCATGTGCTGGGTGGTCTGATATCTCCTATTGAAGGAGTAGGGCCGGAACAACTTCATATAGAACATTTACTACAACGTGCTCAAACGGAACAATTGCAAGAGATCATTTTTGCATTAAGCACAACTATAGAAGGAGATACCACCACCTTTTATATCACTAAAAAATTAAAAGACTTCCCTATTAAACTAAGTAGCATTGCGCGTGGGGTTGCGGTGGGTACGGAGTTAGAGTATACGGATGAAATGACGTTAGCGAGAAGTATTAAAGAACGCATTGTATATCATTGATTAGACTTCTTCTGAAACCGTCGTCTTGAGTCCCCTGGGTTCGTCAGTAAGTGCGAGTCAGGGCTCCAGCTCTGACACCAAAATCCTCACATTTGAGTGTCAGAAGGAAATCCTGACACCACACCCCAATGTAACTTTTACTTGTTTAAAGTAAATTTCGCCTGCGGCGCGCCTTACTTTTTTTCTACCACAAAAAAAGTAAGCAAAAAAGTCACCGCTGTGCAGAAAAGGCGTTTTTTTTAACTTTTTTCCAAGCCTTTGGGGTAGGATAGTGCTCGAATCCTTTCAAATTATCAGACCAAATTAGTAATCGAGTGTATTAATTGCGTAAAGATGAGTCATTAAGCTTGCAATAGGCATTTTCCCAGGCTAATGTCAACGTGAGTGGGTTATATGTTCGATGGCCGTGTGGATTTTAGGCATAAAAATCTTATCTTGCCACAGTGTATTAGGTATACATAATTTGAGAAAAATGGAAACTTTTTGGATACTATTGGTTGCTTCATTGGCGGCTGTTAACTGCAGCTTAGTAGGAACTTATTTGGTGCTTAGAAAAATAACCATGATGGCAGATGCGATTACCCATGCTGTACTACCTGGTATTGTACTGGCTTTTTTATTTACAGGTTCCAAAAGTTCTTTGGTAGTATTGTTGGGTGCAGGTAGTACCGGTATATTAGCAAGCTTGCTGGTGGCATTTTTACATAAAAAAGTCAAATTGCAGTCCGATGCTTCTATTGGTATCAATTTTACCTGGTTGTTTGCATTAGGTATTATTCTTGTTTCCCTTTTTAGCAGAAAAATAGACTTAGATCCTGATTGCGTTTTATATGGTGAAGTGGCATATACACCTTTTAATGTTTGGTATACGGCTAGTGGTATCAATATGGGGCCTCAGGCATTATATACACTTGGATTTGTATTATTGCTAAATCTCAGCTTCATTTTACTGGGTTACAAACAATTAGCTATTACGATTTTTGATTCTGATTTTGCAACTACTATTGGCATACGTACCAGCTTATGGCATTATTTGTTGATGACTGCTACCTCTTTTACGGCAGTAGCATCATTTGAAGTAGCAGGTGCTATTTTAGTTGTAGCCTTATTTGTAGTTCCAGCTAGTATTGCCTACCTCTTAACCTATAAATTAAGTCACATGCTTTTATTAGGCTCTTTAATAGGTATTATAGTGACCGTTGTCGGTTATTTCTTAGCTATTTGGTTAAAAGGATCTATCTCAGGTGCTATGGTTACTGTGGCAGGTGGTTTATTTTTCTTTACTTGGCTATTTAAACGCTACCAATCTCAAACTAAACGCCTAGTTCATAAAAAGGTAGTTATAGCGTAGGAAAAATACTTTTTGATTAAGATATTGCCGTGTAAACCTATATATAGGTAATTGAGGTAAAATGAAAGTATAAATAATTAATTAAGCTACTTTAAATCATAGTCATTTATTTTAAGATTCTTTATGAAAATAATAGGAAAAATAGCAGACATAAAAGAAAGTCAGCAAGTTTCAGCTGGCTTTAAAAAAAGAGCGTTTGTAGTGGAGTATGCAGAAAATCCACAATATCTTGAGTATATCCTGTTTGAACTTATACAAGATAGATGTGAACTGTTGGATACTTTTCAAGTTGGCCAGGAAGTAGAAGTGAGCTTTAATCTAAAGGGTAGAAAATGGGTTAATCCGGAAGGTGAAACAAAATATTTTAACTCGCTACAAGCTTGGCGCATCGAATCACCATCTAGCAATACTACAGAACAAAAACCTGTACCAGAAGTATCAACAACCCCTATAAGCGAAGAGGATGATCTGCCATTCTAATATAAATTAATGTGGTTGATGTGTAAAATTGCCCTACAATGCTTTGATAATTACTATAAGGGGTTTAATTTTACACGCTGTTAGTTCGATTTTACTTTTCTAAAGGTATAAGCCTCCTTAGCTCAGCTGGTAGAGCAACTGACTTGTAATCAGTAGGTCGCTGGTTCGATCCCGGCAGGGGGCTCCCAAAAATGCTAAGTAATATATTAGAGTTCTTGGATAACCAAGAATTGAGTTCGCTGGGCAGGAAGGAATTTGCGAGAAACCGGAGTTTACTACAGTAAATAAATAGGAAGAACCAATTACTGACGAACTCAGAGGACTCAAGGCGACGGATATGCAAGAATTCTATTAAAAATTGCTTATCTAATTGATATAACATAGCGTCTGTATAGACTAAGTGTTATATAGGTAGCTTATATTTTTTAACCTGACATATATGACGTATAATCTGTTATATTTTTTGCCCATCATTGGAATCTTTATTTTATTTTTTACTAGTTGGCGCTCTAATTGGGTAAGTCGGCAAGAGGCAGGCGACCAAAATATGGTAGAGATTTCACACAATATCTCACAAGGTGCCAACTCATTTCTGCGAGCAGTTTATAAAACCCTTATTCCATTTGCACTTGTTGCTTGTCTACTTTTGCTTGGAATGAGCTTTTTACCTAATAGCCATACCCATCCTGTTATCAGTATTACTTTTTTGCTGGGAGCTTTTACTTCGGCTCTTTCTGGCTGGATAGGTATGCGAGTAGCTACCAAAGCCAATGTAAGAACTACCCAAGCAGCTCGACATAGCCTCGCAAATGCATTTCGAATTTCATTTACAGGAGGAACGGTGATGGGAATGGGTGTTACGGGTTTAGCGACACTTGGTATTAGTTCATTGTTATGCATATTCTTTTATTTTTTTGCTCCCCAAGGTATTGATACGGCAAATAGGGATACCTTAGTCATCATTTTAGAGACCATCACAGGGTTCTCATTAGGGGCAGAAAGTGTTGCCCTCTTTGCCCGAGTAGCAGGTGGTATTTATACGAAAGCTGCTGACGTAGGTGCAGATCTAGTAGGTAAAATAGAGGCTGGAATTCCGGAAGATGATCCGCGTAATCCTGCTACGATTGCCGATAACGTAGGTGATAATGTAGGTGATGTGGCCGGTATGGGTGCAGATCTGTTTGGCTCTTATGTAGCTACCATCTTAGCAGCGATGGTATTGGGAAATGAAGTTGATACACTTAAACAGTCAGGTAGACTGCTTCCTATTTTCTTCCCCTTATTTATTGGCGTAGCTGGTACCCTCATTTCGATCATAGCCAGTTTTATGATAAGAATTAGTGAAGGAGGTAACGTACAAAAAGCTATTAACAAAGGAAATTGGGCGGCTACGATACTGATAGGAGTGGCAGCTTATTTTCTCGCTAACATGTTGCTGCCAGAAAGTTTAAGTATGCGTTCCCAGCATTTTACAAATATCGATGTCTTTTATGCAATAGTTACTGGTCTGTTGGTAGGTGTATTGGTTGGTAATATTACCCAATACTTTACAGAAATGGGACAAAGTCCAGTCCGCTTCATTATTCAGCAATCTAATACCGGACATGCTACGAATATTATTGCTGGCCTATATGTGGGTATGAGCTCTGTAGCGCTTCCTATGTTGCTTTTTGCGGCTGGTATCTATACTTCCTTTAAATTTGCAGGCTTTTATGGGGTCGCTATAGCAGCAGCCAGTATGATGGCTACTACCATGCTCCAGCTTTCCATTGATGCCTTTGGTCCCATTGCTGATAATGCAGGTGGCATTGCAGAAATGAGCGGCCTTCCTCAAGAAGTACGTCAACGTACGGATGTTTTGGATAGCGTGGGTAATACAACGGCTGCTACAGGTAAGGGATTTGCCATCGCTTCGGCTGCATTAACATCCTTAGCGCTCTTTGCTGCATTCGTGAAAACAGCTAATATAGATTCGATAGATATTTATAAGGCGCCTGTATTAGCAGGCTTATTTGTAGGAGGTATGATCCCTTTCTTGTTCTCTGCATTAGCTATTAAAGCGGTGGGTAAAGCAGCGATGGCGATGGTGCAAGAGGTAAGGAGACAGTTTAGAGAAATAAGCGGTATTATGGAAGGAAAAGCGAAACCAGAATATGAAAAGTGCGTACAAATCTCTACACAAGCTGCTCTGAAAGGTATGTTATTACCTGGAGCATTAGCAATCCTTACTCCGCTCCTAGTAGGTATATTGTATGGACCGGAAGTACTAGGTGGTTTATTAGCAGGTATTACGGTAAGTGGCGTACTCATGGCCATGTTCCAATCCAATGCAGGTGGGGCATGGGATAATGCTAAAAAATCGTTTGAAAAAGGCGTAGAAATTGATGGCAAAATGTATTATAAAGGCTCAGAACCACATAAAGCTTCTGTAACAGGAGACACAGTAGGGGATCCTCTCAAAGATACTTCAGGGCCTTCTATGAACATATTGATAAAATTGGCGTCTATTGTAGCGCTAGTCATAGCACCCATCATCGCTTTACCAGCTTCTCATGGTGCTAAAACAACTACATCCAATAAGCCACCTATGATCCAACAGGATAACCATCACCATGCTCATGAATTAGACAAGAAGGATGCTCATTAGAGTTATTCTGAAACCAAGAATTTTGTCTTCTGGGCAGGAAGGAATTTGTGAAAAACTGGAGTTTACTTTAGTAAATGAGGATTTTGAACAAATTACTGACGAACCTAGGGGGCCAAAGGCGAAGGTCTCAGAATAACTCTATTAACTTTTTAATTTTGTATGCTCTCAGTAAAAAGATTTACTTTTAATCCTTTAGCAGAGCATACGTATGTGGTATATGACGAAACAAAATCATGTGCCATCATAGATCCAGGTTGTTTGGAGTCTGATGAGCAAAAAAAGCTTAGTGATTTTATACAAGAACAAGGACTTCATGTTCAGCACTTAATTAATACCCATTGTCACATAGATCACATAGTGGGGAATGCTTATATCAAGCGTACTTATGGTGTGAAATTGGCAATTCACCCAGCAGATCTAGAGCTCATGCGGCTAGCTGGTGCCCATGCTCCCCGGTATGGTATTTTTGGCTATGAGCCTACTACCCCAGATATCTTTGTTGCAGCCGGAGATTTTATTCAAGTAGGAAATCATCAGTTAAAAGTATTACATGTACCAGGTCACTCGCCTGGACATATTGCCTTATATTGTGCTACAAATCAAATTTGCTTTGTGGGAGATGTTCTATTCAAGAATTATGTAGGTCGTACCGATCTTCCAGGTGGAGACTATGACGTATTGCTAAAAAGTATCCATGAACAATTGTTTAAATTAGATGACCAAGTAACCTTATATCCAGGGCATGGTGCAAACACTACGATCGGGGTTGAGAAACGGAATAATCCGTTTGTAGGTGCTCGATTAGAATAAGTTATTGAATTTCAGCGTTGCATGGGCACACGCAGCAAGGATGCGTGCGCCAGCAAGAGGCTTGGTTAGAGTAAGCTGATAAGCTTCAGAGTCCCTTCAAGAAGGTGACTCTGAGGGCGTTGCAGAGTTCATCCTAAATCTTATCTATATATTTTTTAGCTCTTCTACAGCTTTCTGAGCTTGCTCAACGATTTGCTTTGCTCTTTCTGATTGTGGTGGGAAAAGTTGAAAGTGCTTAACTTATTAGCAGATGTAACAGAAACACCTACCCAGCGACCTACTAACAAGCAAAAGAAGAGTTATTCAGGCAAGAAAAAGAGACATACCATAAAGACAGAGATAGTAATGGAAGATAGCGGGAAAATAGTAAGCGTATCTAAGTCACACAAAGGAAGAACTCATGATTTCAAGATACGCAAAGCAGAAAAACCCTTACCTATAAACCCTATTAAGCTAGCAGATAGTGGTTACCAAGGA
>MKUM01000047.1 GCA_001897825.1 Candidatus Amoebophilus sp. 36-38 | reverse complement strand
AGAACGAAATGAGTTTATTAAGAAGTTTGTCAATAATTATAATAACACCAGGTTGAGGTGCTTAAATTATAATGCACCTGCCATTATGTTATATGGCAATCGTGCGGAATATAACACGAAGGCAGGGATCTAGCTAGTGAACTACTTCCTATCAATATTAATAACAATTCAGAGTAGCTTTACATAAAAATTTTCAATATAATCTTTCTTTTTGCTAGATCCCTGCTAAAGTTACTTCTGACTTAATTGGGCTGATCGGGGCAGGGATGACGCAGCGTACGAAACCGCCAGTTTGCGTGAACAGAAAGGGCATAGGCCTGTAAACAGATACTAATATAGGTTTATTTATAAATAACCTGGATACCTGGATACATGCATACAAACATAACTACCAGCTAAAATTAAGTATAATAGAGATCTTGCATAACTAGCTTTTCGCTTTCACAAACAATCTTTTGCATAAGTTAAACAAGGCGTGTTGAACTGTAAATAGATTGTAAATCAATAGGCAGAAACCCTGGATTACTTCGCTATTGTCACTGCGAATGAATATGTGCAAAGAAGGAGATTTCAAGAAAAAATAAAAAAACGGCGACGACCTACTCTCCCGCCTTTTGGGCAGTACCATCGGCGCTGCTGGGCTTAACTTCTCTGTTCGGAATGGGAAGAGGTGGACCCCAACGCTATAGTCACCTAATTTTTTAATTTCTTTAATATGGTAGACAAATTAGTAAAAGCAAAGCGGAATTAAAAAGAAGCTATCGGGTAATTAGTATTGCTCAGCTTTGCCATTTCTGGCTTTACACCTGCAACCTATCAAGGTCATCGTCTATGACCACCCTTAAGAAGTCTCATCTTGAGGTGAGTTTCGTGCTTAGATGCTTTCAGCACTTATCTCTTACAAACGTAGTTACTCAGCGATGCAACTGACGTCACAACTGATACACCAGCGGTTTGCCCAACCCGGTCCTCTCGTACTAGGGTCAGCTCCCCTCAAACTTCTAACGCCCACAACAGATAGAGACCGAACTGTCTCACGACGTTCTGAACCCAGCTCGCGTGCCACTTTAATGGGCGAACAGCCCAACCCTTGGGACCTTCTTCAGCCCCAGGATGTGACGAGCCGACATCGAGGTGCCAAACCTCCCCGTCGCTATGGGCGCTTGGGAGAGATTAGCCTGTTATCCCCAGAGTACCTTTTATCCTTTTAGCGATGGCCCTTCCATGTGGAACCACCGGATCACTATATCCATCTTTCGATCCTGATCGACTTGTAAGTCTCACAGTCAAGCACCCTTATGCTATTGCACTCTATGCACGGTTACCATTCGTGCTGAGGGTACCTTTGAAAGCCTCCGTTACTTTTTAGGAGGCGACCGCCCCAGTCAAACTACCCACCAAACACTGTCCTCCTGCTCTCAGGAGTGAGGTAACACATATATCAAGGGTGGTATTTCAACGTTGACTCCACCATGCCTAGCGACACAGCTTCATAGTCTCCCACCTATCCTACACATGATATACATATTGCCAATGTTAAGCTATAGTAAAGGTTCATGGGGTCTTTTCGTCCCGTTGCGGGTAAGCGGCATCTTCACCGCTACTACAATTTCACCGAGCTCTTGACCGAGACAGTGCCCAAGTCGTTAAACCATTCGTGCAGGTCGGAATTTACCCGACAAGGAATTTCGCTACCTTAGGACCGTCATAGTTACGGCCGCCGTTTACTGGGGCTTCAGTTCAATGCTTTGTCCGAAGACTGACATCTCTCCTTAACCTTCCAGCACCGGGCAGGTATCAGGCCTTATACTTTATCTTTCGATTTTGCAAAGCCATGTGTTTTTGGTAAACAGTCGCTTGGGCCTTTTCACTGCGACCTCTCGCTTATCCGAAGACAAGAGAGGAGGCACCCTTTTTCCCGAAGTTACAGGGCAAATTTGCCGAGTTCCTTGGCCAAGAATCACTCGAACACCTTAGGATTCTCTCCTCGACTACCAGTGTCGGTTTACGGTACGGATAGCTAACAATGTAACGATTAGAGGCTTTTCTTGGAAGTATGATTAGGGTCATTATCTGCTTTCCCGAAGGATTGCAGTACTATTACCTTCAGCAGACCCGGGGGATTTGCCTCCCAGACCTATACTTACTGGCTTCAACCTCGTATTTCGTCACGAGGCAGACCTTTCACTTCTTCGTCCCCCCTTTTCTATTATTAGCTAGTATCGGAATATTAACCGATTGTCCATCGCTTACGCCGTTCGGCTACAGCTTAGGTTCCGACTAACCCATGGATGATTAGCATAGCCATGGAAACCTTAGTCTTTCGGTGTGCTGGTTTTCCACCAGCATTAACGTTACTTATGCCTACATTTTCTTTTCTAAAAAATCCATAACAAGTCTCCTTGCTACTTCAACTTGATTAGAATGCTCTCCTACCCCCTATTACCTATAGTAATAGAGCCATAGCTTCGGCAATATGCTTGATGCCCGTTTATTGTTGGCGCGCTGTCACTCGACCAGTGAGCTGTTACGCACTCTTTGAATGAATGGCTGCTTCCAAGCCAACATCCTGGCTGTCTTAGTAACTGGACTTCCTTTGTTCAACTTAGCATATATTTTGGGGCCTTAGCTGATGGTCTGGGTTCTTTCCCTCTCGGACTAGGACCTTAGCACCCTAGCCCTCACTCCTAAACAAAACTAACAGTATTCGGAGTTCGTCTAGATATGGTAGGATATTACTCCCCCCTATCCTATCGGTAGCTCTACCTCTGTTAGTATACATTTAAGGCTGCTCCTAAAAGCATTTCGGAGAGTACGAGCTATTTCCTGGTTTGATTAGCCTTTCACCCCTACCCACAGCTCATCCGAGGATGTTGCAACGTCCACCGGTTCGGCCCTCCACGCTGTTTTACCAGCGCTTCAGCCTGGCCATGGGTAGATCACCAGGTTTCGCGTCTAGCTTCTATGACTAAATCGCCCTATTCAGACTCGCTTTCGCTTCGGCTGCTCCTCTCAAGAGGATTAACCTTGCCAAAGAAGACTAACTCGTAGGCTCATTATGCAAAAGGCACGCCGTCACTTCATGATAAATCAGAAGCTCCGACCGCTTGTAAGCGTATGGTTTCAGGTACTTTTCACTCCCTTATTCAGGGTACTTTTCACCTTTCCCTCACGGTACTAGTTCACTATCGGTCTCTCAGTAGTATTTAGCCTTGCCAGATGGTGCTGGCTGATTCAATCGGTTTTTCACCGGAACCGATCTACTCAGGATACTAACTCGCTTAATTTCAATTACCTTGACAGGGCTTTCACCTTCTATGGCTTATCTTTCCAGATAATTTAAGTTCTTTCAATTAAACTTGTTGTTAGTCCTACAACCCCACAGTAGCCGTAACTACTATGGTTTGGGCTCTTCCGCTTTCGCTCGCCACTACTAACGGAATCACTAATTGTTTTCTTTTCCTCTGGGTACTAAGATGTTTCAGTTCCCCAGGTTTGCTTCTCTTATAGAGATGACTCCAACTTCATTGGAGTGGGTTCCCCCATTCGGAAATCTGCGGATCAATTCGTATTAACCAATCCCCGCAGCTTATCGCAGTTTGTCACGTCCTTCATCGCCTCTGAGAGCCTAGGCATCCCCCATACGCTCTTGCATTACTTCTTTTTTGTAGTCTAATAATTAGATATAATGTCCAAATAAATTGGGACACTTTATCTAATGTCTTAGTTATTTATTTCCGCTTTTACTTTTACAATATGTCAAAGAACATGCGTCTAACGTCAATTATAATATAACAACGATAGACCCTTAATTTTTTAGATCAGACACCACAAACCGTTTAACGTTTTGTAAATGACTTCACAAAGGTAATTCATTTTTCTTTATATGCAAACAAAACTTTAAGAAATATTATCAATAGTTAAATACAATATCGTAGTCCGGATTGGTTAATAGTCCAAGAATCCATTAAACTTGATCCTATACTTTAAAATCTATCTATTAAGCTAACCTAAAGTTACCTCAAATATTTGAGATGATTTATTTCTTGATTAGTTAAAAACCTCCATTTACCCCTATCTTTTTTGGTAAGGTTCGCATACATGACCCGATCCAGGTTAATAATCTGATAGCCCAAATGTTCAAATAACCTTGTGCCAGAAAAAACTCAACATTATCCAAATTTACTGATTGAGATAGTATAGTATATTATATTAAACGTTTAAAATAACCCACCTCCTGCTCACTTAAAAACCGATATTTACCCCTAGGCAATTCTTTTTTAGTAAGATTAGCATATGGGACTCTATCTAAATTGATAATTGATACCCTAAGTGTTCGAACCCTAACTTCCTAGAATTTGCACGTAATGTTTATATTAAATTATTGATTATCAACACAAATGCTATAATTTTCTAGTACATGTATAAATTTAGTTGCAGATAGTAATGTTTTTCTTAAAAGCTTCAATTTTATAGTTTAAAAACATATTTTAGAACTTGTTATCTGTCTTTTGCAGGAAGTTAAGGTGCGAATAGACGTCTCATAATTCTATTTTTACCTGAATAGACCTTCTGCGAAAATATTTTTAGTATATAAAAAGGGACGTGTAGATACCTTGTAAGGGGATAAATTGCCCTAATTTTTTGTTTCGCAGAAGGTCCAGTGAATTTCTATACCCAACCTACTTTCGTCTCATTCTAGTGCTGATAAAGTATTCTAGAAAACAAAATCTCAAAAATAACTGCACTCAATGATCTAAGTTTACGATTTTTTTATTCTTTTTATTTTCTTATTTTTTTTACGCACAAACAAGACTTCAAAACCTACCATCATTAACATTAAAATTAGAATAAGCCCCTGTGTCCCGATATAACCTCCTTGATATCCCCAATAGTTTTCTTTATCTTCATCAGTCGATTCATCAGTCCCAAGTAACATTAACATAGTGCCAACAAGAGATAGAATGTTTTCTCCTACATTTAAACTATTTATGAGTAATCTTCCTTTATCTAAGTTTCCTAACTTTTTTTTAACATCTTTTCCAAGTTCTTTAACAGTTAAATCTCCGGAATAGAGATTTTTAGAAATTCCATAAAGATTGTAAAGCCCAGACGGTAGCCCAAATAGCCCGTCAACTAGCCAGTCAACAGGTAAAATTCTTGGCCCTACAGTTCCCAGTAAGGTCAGGAGAAAATCTGTCTGTGAAAGCTGTCCAGCGTTTGGTAATAGTAACATTTGGTCAGCTAATATAACTGCACCTTGTTTACCTAATAGCTTCAATAAATGCCTTGCGGGACCTTGATAGTTTTCATTTCTAATTACTGAAATTCTAAGAGATTTATTTTTGACTGATTTAGACTCTTTTGCTTGTTCTATTTCTTTTAAAATTTCTGATCTTAATTCTACTACTACTTCGCTAGGTATTTCACTAAGTATGCTAAGAGTCACTTTATTCGGTTCTTCATGAGTTTCAGAAAAACTTACAACCTTAATTTGAATAGATTCTGGATGCCCAGTTTCTAAATCCATGAAAGGTAAAATAAACTTGAATCCTCTATTATTGCCTTGTGTTAATTGATCTATCTTTTGATTTATCTCTTTTTTTTGACTACGAAGCAAGTTAATTTTTTTTCCTTCAACTATCTCTTTTAATTTATTAGCTGTAATTACGATTGTATCAAAGTCGTTCGCATGCTCCACACCAAAAATTTCATTCCAGAGATCTGCTTTCTCTTTAATCTCAGTTTTCTTTATTTTCTTTGTTTTCTCTTTAATTTCAGTTTCCTTTGCTTTCTGTGTTTTCTTTGCTTTTTCTTTATCATTAGATTTTGACGCTGAGGATTCTTCTCGAAAGTAGTCCTCAACAATCTCACCAAGTGTGTTGATATTATCGATGCGTCTTTCATCAAGACTCCACTCATCTTGAAATAAATTAGAAAAATCAGAAAAAATGGGAGACTCAATTCCTGCAAATTCACCTATGTATTTCTCTTTTTTGGGGTGGTTTCTAAAAAAATCTTTAACCTTTGTAGCTACCTCTCCCTTTTCTTCATTCTTAAGCCTTCGTAAAATTTTTAATATCTTGTCCTTATCTTTCTGTTCCAAATGATTTATACCCTGTCCAAAACTTGCTTTTAAGCCATCATAATTTTCAGGCCTAGAAAACTTCGGATCCTGGTAAGATTTATTATTACGCTGAGCTTTATTAAAATCTTCCCTGTCTACTTCTTGTATATGCCTACTCCTTAACTCTTCTGCTCCCTTGTCGTATTCTGTAATTAAAATTTCTTTTACTTCCTCCTCAGAATTTCCTAAAAAAGCCTTACCATTTTCTGCACTGATTACCCCGCAAGAACTGCCATCCTCAACATTTTGTTGTTGAAGATATTTCTCACCTTCTGGAGTTAATTTGGTAGCTTCTGAAATTAACCTTTTCCAGGAGGATATGTCAACCTTGATTTTATTAATAAGTAGAGCTTCTATAGCAACCTTAACTGTAATAGGTACCTCCGCCCCTCCCACCTCTGGCAAAGGATTGTATATTTTCACTTCTGCACCTGTCAATTGGTTAGATTCATTTAGTTCAAGTTCTAATAAGCCTAATGCCCAGTGGCTAGGTGTAATATGATAAGGGAATACAATAATGTGATTTGTGATCTTGTTGTCTGTTTCAGTCTTGTTGGTATTCCATTTATTAATTTGCTCTATGGCCACTTCTAAATTGGTAGTTATCGCATTTTCAGCCTTATTTTTTTTATAATCCACCGGACCACAAATGCTTACACTATTACCAAACCTATTTTTATATAACTCATTCGTTTCCTTTATTAATAAACCTGCTTTCTTTCGAGGGGCCATGCCTGCACCATCATCTTTAAAAAACGTTTCCAAATACTCTTTCTCACTAATAAAGTACTGAATATTTCCTGGTCTTCTAATGTAACTATCCCATACCATCAGCATCATAATTTCATCATATTCTGTCTTTGTATTTACTTTTACTTGTTTCCCCTGCTTTATTTTTGGAACTTTCGCTGTGGACCGTGGAATAAATTGGCTTGCCGGACTCTGTTCATTGCTAGCCGAACCCACAGATGCTGATCTTGCTCTTATTCTACCTTGATTTTCGCTAGGTCTATTGTAAGTTAATCTAGAATCTGAATTAGTTTTTCTTAGTTTGTCAGGTTCTACTTGCTTTTTATCCCGTTTTATACTTTCCTGCTGTACATCTTTAGCATTGTTTTCGCTCTTAGATTTTCTATTGTCATTATCTGATGTGGACTGTACAGTAAATTGGCCTGTTTCCCTTTGTTCAGGATTAGCTGAGTCTACAGATGCTGATCTTGCTCTTATTCTATCTTGATTTTCGCTAGGTCTATTGTAAGTTAACCCAGAATCTGAATTAGCTCTTCTTAGTTTGTCAGTTTTATTCTTTCCCATAGTTTTTTTGTTAAGAAGGTTTTCAAAAAATTAATTTGCTGAAAAAATACTTGTCTTTTTAAAGACCTATTTTCTTAGTTAAATCTTATCCTTGAAAATGTCCTTTGAAATGAAAAAATTGAAAATAAATCCCCAGGATTAAGGGGTGTAATATATATTTATAAAATAATATTTATCTTGATCACATCCAAGATCATGAAGACAGAAATGTGGGCGAATAGAACTCTATTACAAACTTAAAGAATTCTATCATTAAATATTATAATTAAATTGATTCTTAAGACCTAATCTGCTTAACATAAGGTCCAACTTTGGGTAGTGTTATAAACAGTGTATATAGGTGAGCAAAAGTAAAGAGAAGAATTAAAGTTGGGAACACTTCAAACACGTAGAAGAAATAAGATTAACTCCAAAACGTTTAACAGTTTGTATTATATTCTCTTTAAGGATATACTAACTTAAACGTTTAAGATAATTTACTTCTTGATTAGTTAAAAATCTCCATTTACCCCTAGGTAATTCTTTTTTGGTAAGGTTCGCATACATGACCCGATCCAGGTTAATAATCTGATAGCCCAAGTGTTCAAATAACCTCCTAATAATTCTATTTTTGCCAGAATGGATCTCGATTCCTAATTTACTTTCATCTCCTTCTGCTGTGGCGATGCTATCCACTTCTACAATTCCATCTTTAAGTTCAACTCCTGATTTGATTGCTTCCAAATCTCGAGGGCGAATGGCTGTGGCTAGTTCTACTTGATACAGTTTTTTTATCTGATAAGAAGGATGTGCTAACTTTTGTGCTAAATCTCCATCATTGGTTAAAAGCAGTAGGCCTGTTGTATTACGATCAAGTCTACCCACAGGATATACCCTTTCTTGGCAAGCATCTTTGACAAAATCTAAAACTGTCCTTCGACCTTCGGAATCAAAAGCAGTGGTAATACAGTTTCTAGGCTTATTAAATAAGATATAAACGTTTTTATCTGGTTTTAATATGGTATCACGAAATTTTACTATATCAGTAAGCCTTACTTGATAACCTAGTGTCGTTATCTTCTGACCATTTACGCTGATGCGTCCGGCTTGTATAAGTGCATCTGCTTCTCTTCTAGAGCAAACTCCCGCGTTGCTAATCCATTTATTTAATCTAATGTAACCATCCCGATTGGGTAGTTCTTTTGAGGAATTAGGCAGATCTTGCTTCATATTACTTATAGCATTTTTCTCTATTTAAGATAAGAATAGAAAGTCTATACAGTTATTTTTCCTTCTCTTCCTTAGCTCGCTTAGCAAATAAGGAATGCCTGGAATGAGGAACTACTTTAAGGCGCTCTTTATCAATAAGTTCTCCTGTAACTGTACAAATGCCATATGTACCATTTTGTATTCTGGTAAGTGCATTTTCTAAATGTACAATATATTTCCTTTGTCGATCTATAAGAATTCCAAGATTTTCTTTTTCAACAGTATCAGGCACTTCTTCTAGTAATTTAACACTAACTTCTACACTGTTATCATTACTTTTATCTAGTGCTTCTTGGATAAAAACAAGCTCTTTACGTGCTTTATCCAGTTTTTCTAGAATAAGCTTTTCAAACTCTTTAAGTTCTTTTGTCGAATATTTGTTTTGTTTGTGCTCGGACATATGTATGTAGATTAAACTGAAAAAGGATAGACTTGCTAAATAGCTAAGCAAGATGCAGAGACTGCCATATTTTATATTAATAAATTATTACCTAGCTAGTCATTTAATTATCGTTCTTGCAGTATAAATAATTTATCGCATTATGTCAAGAGTTGTTCTAAACTAATCTGCTGCTAACAACTGACCATCTTCTTCTGTAGCAATGATCGTTATAGCCTCAGCTACATCAGCTAAAATTCTACCACAATGTTCACACTTGTATATCTGCCTTTTTTCTTTAATCTCTGCTTGCATCTGTGGATATATCGTAGTAAAACATCCCCCACAAGCACCTCCTTTCACTAGTACTACAGCAAGGTTATTTCGTACTTTGTTTCTAATTCTTTCATAGGTTTGTAATAAGGATTTATCAATCACCGATTCAAGCTCATGACGTTTTTTCGTTAACTTTTGCTCTTCTTCTTGACTGCGCCCTATGATCGAATTGAGATCTTGTTGTTTAGCTGTTAAATTTTGCTTAGCTTTTTGAATCAAATCATTTAGCCCTTCAAGCGTATGTTTATTTTTTGCGATCTGTTCATAATTCTCCCTAATTTTTTTTTCAGCTAATTGAATATCCAAGTTCTGCAATTCTATCTCTTTGGTTATAGCGTCATACTCCCTATTGTTTCTGACATTCATCTGTTGCTCCTCATATCTTTTCACAAGTGTTTCTATATCCTTTATTTTAACCCTTAATGAGCTAATGTTTTCTTCTAAGCTAGCTATCCCTTCTTGGTAAGACTGTGCTTGTAATTGTAGATCAGCTAACTCATTTTCTAGATTTTTGACTTCTTGGGGCAAGCCACCTCTCACTTGCAGAATTTTATAAATTTGAGTGTCAACATCTTGTAACTCAAGCAAAAGGTTAAGGGTTTTTTCAATCGTGTTTTCCATAAAGAGTTTTGTCGAATTTTAGAAGTAATGAACCGGGTTAGTTTGAACCATACTTTGTAACAAGACAATGTTACTAAATTTTTCGGATAATTTCTTATAAATTAGCTGTTTAATAGCTATCTCACTTTCATAATGTCCTATATCTGCTATTAGCAATTGTTCTTCTGCATCAAAAAAATGATGATATTTTACATCAGATGTTATGAATGCATCTGCTCCTTGCCTTCGTGCTTCTGACAACAAGCCTATACCTGCCCCTCCACACAAAGCTACCTTTTTGATATTTTGTTTGATATATGCTGAATGTCGTATCAAAGTTAAATTCATTTTTTCTTTAAGATACTTAAGAAATGCCTGATTTTCAAAAGGTTGTGGCAATTCGCCTATGATTCCAGCGCCTATCTGTAAATTCATATTTTCCAAATTTTGGATTTGATAAACTGGTTCTTCATAAGGATGGGATTGTTTAAGAGATTCTACGATATTTTTTGCCAGATAGGCAGGGAAAATAACTTCTAGTTTATGTTCTCCCACGGTTTCAAGTTGATGGGATTGACCAATGTATGGATTTGCTAACTCATTGGGTTGAAAGGTACCTGTACCTACACTGTTAAAGCTGCAATGGCTATAATTGCCTATATGACCGGCTCCTGCCTGATGCAAAGCTTCTCGCACTAGCTCTAATGCTGCAGGAGGCAGAAAAGTGATTAACCGCTGCAAAGTATTTGGCTTAGGGAGCAATATCTGCAAATTTTGTAAGCCAAGCTGTTGAGCCATCGCGTCATTAACTCCATCTATCCTATTATCTAAATTGGTATGTAAGCTATACATTGCTATATCCTGTCTAATAGCTTGTATCATGCATCTTTCTACATAGCTAGCACCTGTTAACTTTTTTATAGGCTGGAATATAATAGGATGATGCGCTATAATCAGATTACAGTTTTTTTCCTTTGCTTCTTGTAATACATTTTCTGTAATATCTAAACAAATGAGTATTCCTTTAACTGTCGTAGTAGGATCACCTACTAGCAGTCCACAATTATCATATGGTTCTTGATACGCTAGTGGAGCCCAGCTTTCTAAATAGTTTGTGATATCTTTAATTTTTGTCATAAATAATAATAGGCTTACTCAATCATACATACCAACAAGTCCATCAAGTTAACAAAATAATTTAAGTAGCCTTAGCATCTTTATTTTAACTGAGAAGATATCCGAAAATTGTATCGACTATTCATCTAATTACTTATGAAAAAAAATGTATATTGGCCATCTAAAAAGATGGCATACATCTTATGCATGCGGATTTAGCACCTAGTTTTAATACAACTAGCTGTATGTTTGTTATCTATAAATTAGTTTTTGTCAAAAAAAGACAAAAAACCATGTAGACCATCTACTTTTGGATTGTTTAAGATAATGATATTTAAACTTTAATTTTAGCTCTGTGTCATATCGTTTATATATATGCTTTTTTACCTTTTTGGTAGGTTGGTTTAATGTTATTAAAGCTCAGGAACAAGAGTTTTTAGATGATAGTACACAAGACGTACATGGTCTGCACACTACTTTTTTTATTACACCAGATGACTTAAAATATAATAGAGCTGGATTTAGGCCTGCGAGTGTAAGTATTGAAAAGATAGACCGATATACATACAGACAAAGATTAGCTTATAAGCTTCAAGACTTAGGTAATGAAGGAACAGCTACCAAATATATATTTTACAAATTACCTATAGATATAGGTGTGCATACTGGTTTCCATGCATATGACATTTATTTTAGGAATCCCTTACAACTCCGGTATTACGATGCCAAAGCTCCTTATACCGATGGAACGGTTGTATTTGCCAACTATGGGAGTTTTATATTTGATGTCGTCCATGCTAGAAGCTTTAATAAGAATTGGCATCTGGGGGCTATTTTTGAAACTACCATGACGGACAGAGAACAAATTCCGTCAAAAATTCCTTATGATAGACAGGTAATTACTTATCCTTTTACTCTATTTGGACACTATAAATCTGATAATGAAAAATATCAAGCTTTAGCAAGTTTTTATAGAAAAAACCACCGTACTAGAGAAACGGGTGGTATTTGGTGTAAGGATGTGCCTCTAACAAAATTAGAGGAATGGCTAAAACCTAAGGTTGAGATACATAACAACTTATTTCAGAAAGATAGTGTGGAGAGTGGAGAACTTAGACAACAGTATTATTTGTATCACCAATTTGCTTTCGTAGAGCCACTTCATGTTTATCATGAAATAATGCTTAGAAATACGTTTAATTATTTCAGTACTAAAAGCTTAGAAGCAGATTCTAAAACATTCTTAGCAGGTAATCGGTTAACAGATCAAAACAGTATCCAGGATACTACCATCATGCAGACACTTTCCAATGAATGGGGTATCAAAGGACAAATACATAGGGTGTTTTACCAGTATTATTATCGTAGAAAACAAATTGATTTGCAAAAAATCAACCTAGCACCTGTTAAAAAACTTAAAGAGCATTATTTGGGTATATATACACGCACCAATCTAAGAGACAGCATTGATTTCTTACACCTGGGCGGCGAATATCTACAAGGCGATTTATATAAAATGCATGCTGCTTACGAGGGTTCTATATTTGAATTTTCATGTGATCAAGTAAAATACCAACCCTCTTTTTTGTCTCTACGTTATGAAAGTCCTTACCGCAAATGGGACAAGTCTTTTAACCCACCTATAGACACACAACTAGAAGGAGCCTGTCGTATAGCATTTCTTGGCATAGTATTGAGACCTTATGGAAGATTTGTACGTACTCAATCACCCATTTATTATAAATTCGCCAAGAATTTTAATTCTCCTAGTACCGTTATAGAACCATTTCAAGCTGCTGGTCATGCAGATATCACAACATGGGGAGCTAATATTAATTTTACAGTTTGGTCACATTTTCACCTAGATACTGAAACAGCCTTTACCGAAGTTGCAGGTCCAGCAGCTCATATCCTTAGAATTCCTGAGTGGTATTCTAATATTAGAACTTATTATGCTCAAAGCTTCCAGGAAGGGAAGGCTGATATTGAAACAGGTATTGAATGTAATTGGAAATCAAGCTACCAGGCCGATGCTTATGATCCTATTACACAACAGTTTTTCATACAAGATAATTTTACCATCTATTCTTACCCTATTATTGAGCTGTTTTTTAACTTTAGAATTAAAACTTTTAGAGGGTTCTTAAAAATTGTCCATGTTAACCAAGGAATACCCAAGCCAGGTTATTTCGTAACACCATCTTATCCTGGACAACTTAGATCTATAGATCTAGGATTTAGTTGGGCATTATTTGATTAGGATAGGTATATAATTGAGTTTGTAATAACCAAACATCCTATTTTTTAGATATTTTATTTAAGAAGATCACTTAATAAAAAGCTTATATGAAATTAGCCATCATCGGTGCTACAGGACTTGTTGGAAAAACACTACTCAAGCTTATAGAAGCACGTAATTTCCCTGCTCAAGAAATATTTTTGGTAGCTTCAGAAAATTCTGAAGGGCAACCTATTCGTTTTAAAGGCCACGAGCATAAACTTATCACACTAGAAACAGCTTTAAATGCCAAACCTACTGTTGCTATCTTTTCAGTAGGTACGGAGATATCTTTAAAATGGGCTCCACGTTTTGCAGCAGTAGGAACTACGGTAATTGACAACTCGTCTGCTTGGCGCATGCATCCTAACCATAAGCTTATTGTACCTGAAATAAATGCACACTTATTAACCTATGAAGACAAGATTATTGCAAATCCCAACTGCTCAGCCATCCAAATGGTGATGGTATTAGCTCCGCTTCATCGTTTATATCATTTGAAAAGATTAGTCATTTCTACTTATCAGGCTGTAACAGGCAGTGGTAAGATGGCCGTAGAACAGTTGCTAGCAGAACGAAAAGGCATTTTAGATGGACCTAAAGCTTACCCACATCCTATTGATCTTAACCTCATACCGCAGGTAGATGACTTTCTAGAAAATGGTTATACCAAAGAAGAAATGAAATTGGTAAATGAAACTCGAAAGATATTAAATGATGACGCTATACAAGTGACGGCAACTACCGTACGAGTACCTGTTTTAGGTGGGCACTCCATGACTGTCAATGCTGCTTTTAAGCAAGATTTTGAGGTAGATGCGGTTATCCAAACCCTCAGAAAAACCCCTGGAGTCATTGTACAAAATGCTATCAAACATAACGAATACCCGATGCCCATACAGGTACAAGATAAAGATGAAGTCTTTGTAGGAAGAATACGAAGAGATGAGTCACAACCTGCCACACTCAATTTGTGGGTAGTGGCTGACAACCTAAGAAAAGGAGCTGCTACGAATGCCCTTCAGATTGCTGAATATTTACAAACTTACCACTACATTCCTTACTAAATTTTAGTGTGAATGATGTAAAGTGTGTAAGATCTGTCTTCCTATACTTCGGTTAGCTAAATTCAACGATTGGACACAATTTATGCAACCAATTTAACGATCTCCCCAGATTTCCCCTGAATGGATGCTTGCTGTTTTAGTGTCGGGAAAAATTTTTCAGCACCACCCCATATAAATCCAGTCAAAGACGGACAAATAATAAGTTTTAGAACAAGTTCACTTCTCCTCTTTCTTTTGTTGCTTTCTGTGGCTTGATTGCTTCTTGTCTGAATGTTTTCCTACCTTCTTTTTTGCTATTTTTCTATATTGTCTATTTAATGATATCTTGGAGCTCTGAGATTTTTTGGATTTTTTATTATCTTTTTCTGAGTTAAGATTGCTTTCAACGGCTGTTACATCCTCTCTTCTGTGTCTTTTTCCTTTTTCTTGCTGACTTACTTGTTTATTTTTTTCCTTATCATCGCTTCCCTTTTCACCACCCCCTAGGTGAGCTCTCTTCCGTTTCTCCCTTTTTTTCTCTCGTCTAATTTTCTTCTTACCGTTGTTTCCCTCCTCTCCCTCTCCTAGTTGTTCTTTCTTCTTTTTTACTACTTTCCTCTTTGGATTATTTTTTCCTAGCCCAGATATTACCTCTCTTTCGTTTTCCACTTCATCCCCTCCTACTTCCTCTCTTTTCCGTTTCTCTTTTTTCTCTTTTTTAATTACTCCTGATTGTTTGTTTTTTACTAAATCCACCTCATTCTCTAGAAAATTTTTCTTAGGTTCTTTTAGATACTTTTCTTGAAATTCTTCTAAATATTCCTTTAACTCGTCGTATTGTTTCTTAAAATCATCTGTTTCCCTTTGAACATCCTTAAACTGATTCATTAAATTTTCTCTCATTTTATTCAGTATAAAGGATGATGAGGAACCCTCAACATTAAATTTGCTCTCAATTTCACCAAGATATTTTTCACAAAGTTCACCCACCTTTAAAACATTTTCAATTAATCCCTTAAGAGGGTCTTCTAACTTTGTTATCTTTCTTATTGGCTTATTTAATTCTTTTATAGTGAGAGACTCTGTTTCTTCATTTTGTTCTTGGATCCCCTGCATACCCTTTTCTAATCTTCTACGTTCTTCATTTAATTTGTTTATACTATCTATAATTTCGAGTGCTTTTTCGATCAAGTTATACTCTTCTTCGGTTGCGATAAGCTCCTTAACCCTTTCCTTAATTACAGTTTTATATTCCTCCTTCTTTTTCGTAGCCATATAGAGTATTCGCTCTACAGTATAATCTAAAATCTGGCATTCGTTGTAATCTAAGCACTCACTTTGAGCATCAAATATATGATCAAATACTACTCTATACTTGCTATCCTCCTTATATTCAATTCTATAACGTATCCAACGGGCTAGAGGAAGATATATAAAGAAGTTGGCTTCTAGATTTGCTTCAAGTACTCGTACTGCTTCTCGCATTTCTATTACAGACGTATGATTTTCCCTATCCTTATAATTCTTTACCATCTGTATTTTCTTTCTCAAGATTTCAAAGGCTAATCGAAGCTTATTATCTTCTTTGAGGATATAGTCATTTCCACTTTTATCAAAAAAGCTATCTATAATATAAGCTAAAATACTTTGATACATAGGAGAACTACTTTCGCTATCTACTGTTATTATATCCTTTAGCGAATGCGTTTTTACTTTCTTCTTTACAAGCCGTCCCTGTCTCCTAGGTTGCAGTACTTGCTTACTGTCCCCACTATCTTGTTTGTCTTTTGATAATTCAACTATTTCTTCAATGATTTCTTCAGATATAGGATCACCCCATACTACAGCTTGCAACACTTCGTTCGCAATAACTTTTATGCCACTTTGTAACACTGTTTTAATGGCTTCTAAAGTATAAGTGCGATTCACCCACGTACCTTCATTAGGCATAAGATAAGCGGTAATCTTGGCCTTTATTTTGTTCTTGATATCCGGACCAAATATTAATTGCTCATCCTTCTTTTTATTATTATGGGTTATTCTACGTTGCCCTGTTTCTATGGCTAGTTGTTCTGTATTGCAATGTTTACTTCCTGATACAAAATTGCCTAATTCTTCATCGCCTCCATCACCATGTCCTAATAGATGACACCATTCTTGGTCGGTTCTTAACTCTAACTTCACTTCTACAGACTTACTAGCTTTATTTATAGTTGTAGCGTCTCCTTGAGATTTATCACTACCCTTATCATCTACTTTACCATGAACTATCTTTTTATTATCTTCCTTCCACTGTTTTTGGGTCATTTCATCATTCTTAAGAATGTACTTAGCAAAAGAAGTAGCGGGAAGGCTCGAAAAGGTGACCTTAGGCTTGGAGATATCTTCTTTGATTTCATTATAAACATGAAAATCATTCAATGCTAAAGCCATTACAGAAGCAGCATTCAAGCGATCATTCTCATTCTTCCCTAACAATTCACCTTGAAAAGCAAATCCTTTTTTCCATATACGCAACGACGGCTGGTCTGTCTTGAAAATATTTTTGTTAACAGTAAGTTGTTTTAATAAAACAACTTCATTTATGGTACGAGTTGGATGAGGATTTTCCGCAGGCTTATTTCTCCTGGCTGCATCAGTAAATTTTTTGTAATAATTAAACCAGCTATCTGAGTAGGGAGGTGTGCCATCTTTAACCCTTCTAATTTTTCTGGTAGGCCAGTTGGTAGGAAAGAATTCATCCTTAGCAGGCTTGGTAGTTACACATTTTACATCATCTAAGCCCATATAATAAGCCATTAATTGGGCATAGGGTAGCCATTCTTCATCGATTACAGCGAAAGACCATCGATAATCCACTTCTGTTACCTTATCAGCACGCATGGCATAGCCACTACTACTGCCTTTTCCTTCACCTATATTAACAGAGGACAAAAAGCTTTGAAGTATACTGCTATCGTCCCTATCGTTTGGATCATCTGTATAGTAAAAGCACTTATATCCGCTAGGTAATAACTGAGCATCATCTCGAGCAAATTCTTTAGCTTTTTCTATTTCCTCTTCTAGTTTCTTTTTTTCTATTATGCCTACTTTGCTCTTAAATTCTTTTACTATATCCGATTCACGACGAGTATCTTTCTTATTACCATAATAAACCCCAAACTTCTCTGCCGTTAGAATTCGTATATCCTTTCCAGTAAGGTCACGGGCGAGCGCCCTAAGATGCGTTTTAAGCGCAACTAAATAGCGTTTAATACTATCTACATCATAATCAGCATATTTATCATCCGCAGCTGCAGAACCACCACTTGGCGTAATTTGTGGACTAGAATCATACACATATGTATTTTGTTTCTTGTAGTATACTTGGTTTCCTTTCTCTTTCTCTTTCTCTTTCTCTTTCTCTTTCTCTTTCTCTTTCTCTTTCTCTTTCTCTTTCTCTTTCTCTTTCTCTTTCTCTTTCTCTTTCTCTTTCTCTTTCTCTTTCTCTTTCTCTTTTCCTTTTTCTTTTTCGTCATTTTTTATGTTAACTTCTCTATTGTATTCAGCGTATTTGTAATTTTTGGTCTCTTCAGCCGTATCTAAATACAAGGGCTTCGCATTAGGATTGACGTACACACCGAAGTAAAGATTATCCTCTTGAACATATGCATTCTCTGCAATCGCAATAGGTAGGAAATCTGATGGATTAGCAGCTTGAGCTTTTTTATTAATACCGACTCCACATTCTTTAAATACTTGTAACACTAACTTATCATATTGGGATGGTTCTGCGCTTTTGATTTTCTTCAGGTTAAGAAAAATTCTATTATATGTCGCAACAGAAACACGTCTAAGTTGGTTTAATATCTTCTCATCTTCATTCTCATCAATATCACCATTCTCTACAACTATTTCAACTTCATCACTGTTCTCTATAACTTCTTTATCTTTATCCTTACTATAATTAGTATCCTCTATAATTCCCTCATCTTCTTCTTTATTATCACCATCATCCTCTATAACTTCCTTTACATCTACATAAGTTTTTCCATTTAATTCCTGCCATTTGTAATAGTACTTGCTTTCTTCTTCTGCAAGTTTACCCAATATTTTATTTAGGGTGAGGCCGCCTGCTTGTATATAGCCAACTAGAAAACCTTCTAATTTGTCTCTTAAGATTCCTTTCATCCTTTCCTTTAATTCAACTTCTACTAATTCTATTAATTCTCTTAGTGACTTTTCTTCATCTTCTTCTCCTAAAACTTCCCTTAATCTTTTTTTTAAACTCTTCGCACTTTTTTGATCCCAGATTTCTAGTAGTTGCGCGTTAAATTCTAAGCTATCTTCGACTCCGGTAACTCCCTTAAGCTTATCTTTTGTTACAAATTTATTTCCATAAACTGCTTGTAGAATACATGTGTAGTAGTCTATAGGTGTATTACCAAGGTCAACAGATTGATCATTTCCTATCTTAAATGCATTAAATTTTCCCATGTTTGATTAAGTTTAATTTGTAGTTTTTGATAAAGCCTAGTACCAGGCTTGACTTATATAGTCCCTAGTTTCCCTTCGATAAGATGATTCCTGATAGGCCCTCCCAAGCTATTGATCCCTTTTCCGATATGTCATTACAAGTCATTTACTACGGCTGGCGCCCGCACAATGCTTAAAGTCAGCATAAACCGCTTAGTTACACATGCTAACCTTATCTTCGAGCTAGCAGCAGGAGGTCCAAAACTGAAAAGCACATGGCAGAAACTTTAAAAATTCTATTTTCTAAAAAGACTAAAATTAGCAGACACATTGCCACCTGATAGCTCTTCGTGATAAGCATGTTGCATAACTTGCAAAGAGTAGGAATTGAAAAGAATGGCTATTAATAAAGAATATATATACTAGCTTGCTAAAAAGCAAGTAAAATGGGGAGAAATATGAAAAGCCTCTATCAGAACTAAAAACGCATGTTTTATTAGACTTCTTGCATAATCTTCGTCTTTAATCCTCTGAGTTCGTCAGAAATTTGCTCAAAATCCTCATTTACCCCAGTAAACTCCGGTTTCTCACAAATTTCTTCCTGCTCAGAGAAATAAATTCTTGATTCTGCAAGAAGTCTATTTATCGTTACACTTAGAATATTCATGCTTTTAACATGGGAGGAATGATACTATAACTAGGTACTTGTACTTTTTAAGGGGCTAACTGACTTTTAAACTTGGTGTGATATCAGGATTATCTCTTACCACTTTAATCTCCTACACTAAAATTCAGTGTAAAGAACTTGAAGTCTATAATGGCTACTCTATATTCACCTAACTAATTAGAGCCTACTGAAATTCTATAAACCTTTTGATAATCAGAAGATAAAAAGTTGTATAAATGCAAGGTTTTAAGTAGATTGCTCCAGAAAATGTGCATTTGTTACTATTTTTTTAATTGTTGCATCCTTATTATAACTCTTTAATATCGTCCCTGCTAGGGCTACTGATTTTCGTGAATCGAAGAAAAATTCAGCAAATCCTAATTACAACGCCTATGAAAAAACTTACAATAATTTACTCATTAATTATTTACTTTCTACTAAGTTATACATGCCCCTGCAATGCTCAGACCTTTAAAAGTGAACCCATTTCTAAAGATTTCCTAATAACAATGAAAGAAGGTAATACCTGGAGTGAAAATGCGATTGTACCTGCAAATCGTCTTAGATTATTAACGATAGGACACATCGATTTTCAAGGTAACCAGCAAATAGGCCAAATGATCGTTCTGGATGTATGTGAAGAAGCAGTATTAACCATATTTAAGGAACTTTATAAAAGAAAATTTCCTATACATCAAATAAAGCCGATGCACCACTATCAAGGTGATGACCATGCGGCATTAGCAGCTAATAATACCTCTTGTTATATAGATCGAAATATCATAGGATCTACAAAGAAATCTGTACATGCTTATGGGCTAGCCATTGATATAAATCCTGTACAAAATCCTTTTGTTACGATGGATGAAAAGACGGGAATTGCCACTTACGACCCCACAGCGAGTATAGCTTATGCAAATAGAATGCTAGCTCGCCTTGGCAAAGCGACAAGGGCAGGAATGGCGGAAGAAGTTATAAACATCTTTGCAGAAAATGGCTTCTACTGGTGGGGTGGATACTGGGATACACCGATAGATTATCAACACTTCCAAGTAAGTTCTATGTTTGCACAACTATATTTGGCTATGAATCCGCAAGAAGCTAAACAAACGTTCAAAGAGGTATCTCGCTATTATAATATTCACCAACAACCCATCGAAGAAAAATTACTAGAAGAGTTAAAACAAACAGGAGAAGAAGGATCTTTAGTAGATTATTATAAGAAAGATAAAAAGTGGTTTGCAACATGTTTTAATAAACTAACACGACCTAAGAAGTAATCTGACTTATTATAATACAACTTGGGTTAGTTATTTGTATATCAGTTTATTAGACTTCTCCTGAAACCAAGAATTGCGTTCTCTGGGCAGGAAGGAATTTGTGAGAAACCGGAGCTGCGGTGTCGGGAGCGACTCCCGACACTCCAATGGACTGTCAGGAAAGGTTCCTGACAGCACATGAGGATTGAGGTGTCAGGGCTGGGGCCCTGACACACACTTACTGACGAACCTAGGGGACTCAAGGCGACGGTTTTAGAAGAAGTCTATTGTAGAACTAACAGCAGGCTCCTCCCTTATAAAATCAAGGCAAATGATTTACTAAGCATACTAGCAGCTTTATTTTACCAAAAAATGTGCTAATGAGCAATAAACCAGCTATATTCGCACATTATTAAAGCAACTATTATACTTATGAAGATAACAGAATACGCCCTGCCCAAGCAACAAAATGCTACTAAACCCCTAGCAGCTATCATGGGCCATAACCATGAAAGGGTTGTTTATTACTATGATGAACACACAGGACTTAAAGCAATTGTAGCTATTCATAATACTGTTCTTGGCCCCGCCTTAGGAGGAGCACGCATGTGGAATTATGATCAAGAAGAAGATGCGTTGGAAGATGTCCTCAGGCTCTCTAAAGGAATGACCCATAAATCTGCCTTAGCTGGACTAGATCTAGGTGGAGGTAAAGCTGTAATTATAGGTGATGTCAATAAGCTCAAAAATGAAGCTTTCTTGCGTAAATACGGTAAGTTTATTGAAAGTCTGCAAGGTAACTATATCACTGCACCTGACGTAAACACGACCATGTATGATATGGTACATATTGCTAAAGAAACTGAATATGTAGTAGGACTACCTGCTTCATTTAAAGGTAGTGGAGATTCTTCTGTATCAACAGCTTATGGTACGTATATGGGCCTTAAAGCAGTTGCTCAAAAAATTTATGGAAGCGATAGCCTAGCAGGAAAAAAAATTGGCATACAAGGAATTGGAAAGGTAGGAGCTATTCTAGTTGACCATCTTGCCACAGAAGAAGCCTCGATCTATGTAACCGACATCTTTCAGGATAGGCTAACAGCAATTGCAAAAGAATATAAGGTCCAAGTTGTTCCTGATCCTAATGCGTTTTATGATCTAGACATGGATATTTATGCACCCTGTGCTTTAGGCGCAACTATTAACGACCAAACTATACCTAGATTGAAATGTAAAGGAATTGCTGGAGCAGCTAATAACCAATTAGCAGATGAACATAAACATGGTCGCATGCTGCTTGAAAAGGGCATCGTTTATGCACCTGATTTCTTAGTAAATGCAGGAGGCGTTATTAATGTTCATACTGAATTTTATGGTGGCTATAACGCAGAACTAGCACATCAACAAGTGGAAACTATTTATGCAACTTGCCTACAAATATTAAAACAGTCTGACCAAGAGAACAAGCCATCTCAAGACGTAGCTATTCGCCTAGCTGAACAAAGGATACAGGCTATCAAACAAGTAAGATTAGGCTAAAATTGGGCTCTTTTAAATTACGTAGATATATCAGTAGAGTTCTTGCATAATCAAGAATTGGGTTCGCTGGGCAGGAAGAAATTTGCGAGAAACCGGAGTTGGGGTGTCGGGAGCAGCTCCCAACACTCCAATGGACTGCCAGGAAAGGTCCCTGACAGCACATGAGGATTGAAGTGTCAGGGCTGGAGCCCTGACTCACACTTACTGACGAACACAGGGGACCCAAGGCGACGGTTATGCAAGAACTCTAATCAAGTAAAAATTGGCCAATCAAATTAATAATTGATTAACCAAATCGACTATTATAAAATTTTTATAAATTTGGTAGATACACAAGGTTCCCTGTTTTGATAGATAAATCCATTATTAACCGCCGCTTTGTCCGTATAAAAGCCATACAAAATCTGTATGCTTTTTATATTAATCAGCAAGCGAATTACCAGCACGCTTTAGAAGCAATTAAAGCTGAATTTATACCTGATATTTTTGCAAGTATACCAGCGAACAAGGAACAGTTGTTACAAGAAGAAAAGCAAGCGACTGATATATTCGTAGCCTGGGAATCAAACAACCAAATTGAACTTAATAAACAAGCTAACTATAGCCTTGCCGCCCAAGAAGCTGCAAAAAAAATATGGACTAACTATCAGTTTAGCGTAACGCAAGACTTGAAAATTTTAGAAAATGGCTGGGAGGCTGCTATAGACAAAATACGAGGTGCGTATTTACTCACTATACAACTCATTATTGAATGGTTCAGTATGGCCCAACAACAAGGCCAAAAAAGTAAGCAACTATCACCAGGCATCATTAACTATCCTATCAGGCTAGCAACAATCAATATTTTAGAGCAATTAAAAGCCGACCATACTTTTCTGAAGCTACTTCAAACATATACAATTAGCTGGGCTTCTTATATGGACTTAGTAGCAAGGTGGTATAATCAATTTGTTAAAAACAATCCTAGCCTAGCTGGAGATTTACCCGTTACAGAAATTTCACAAAAAGAAGCAGAAGTAATAAAAGTCTTATTTAACGATATCATTTTTACTCAAGAAGACATTCAAAATTTTTTCAGTGATTTGGATCTAGGCTGGGCAGAACACAAGGCAGTTGTTAAAAAATTACTCCATCAACTGTTAGATAAATTAGAAATAGATGCCTGGATAGGGGAAATAAACAAAGTCAACGAACTAGGTAAAACTTCAGCTTCTTTTTATAATAAGCTTATAGGGACTTTCTTAGAAAAGGACCGAGCTATAGAAAAACTTATTCAACAATATATAAAAAATTGGTCCATCGACCGAACAGTACCCTTAGACATCATTATCATTAAACTAGCCCTATGCGAAATGCAATACTTCAATAGTATACCCATCAACGTAGCTATTAATGAATATGTAGATCTAGCAAAAAAATATAGCACCACCAAGAGTAGCCAATTTGTAAACGGGGTTTTAGATACTATTGCAAAAATGGTCTAAAAACCATATATTGAAAAATTGGTGGATAAAAAGAGAAAAAGTGGAAATACTTTAACAAATAACAAGGCTAAAATTGCTAGCCCTGAACTTATACGATTATGCGAAAACGTTCTTCAGGTATCATTACACTTTTAATTGGCTTATTACTAGGCGCATTGATAGGCATGCTGTTTTCTCCTGTAGGAGGCACTACGATGAGAAGCTCATTACTTTATCAACTCAGAAGAATAGCACAAAAAATTAGAACCCTATTTGTATATGTTATTCGTCTTCATAAACATGTCATAACAAATAATAATGGGAAGATTGCTAGCCAAGAGGTAATTGATAGGACCATAGAAAAAGCAAAGAAGCTACTAGAAGAGGCTAAGACTTTGTCTGAACAGCTTGATAAAGACAAATAATAATTCTAGCCCAACAATTGTCCAGCTCATTTTTTTAACATAAATTAGATACCTCAACTAATTACTTTAAACTTTAACTAAATACGTATGTCCAATTATATCCTTTTAATGGCTAATGTTGCTCCAGGCATAGACATCAAGCAAATACTATTGATAGCTAGTTTCGTTCTAGTATTTTATTTTTTCATGATTCGGCCTCAGCAAAAAAGGCAAAAAGAGCAACGTGGATTTTTAGATCATATTAAAAAGGGAGATAATGTCGTAACGATTGGAGGTATTCATGGAAAAATCTATGAAATAGATAACGATGTGATTGTATTAGAAGTAGATACCAAAGGGTCAAAAATTACGATCTCTAAGAGTGCTATATCTATAGAAGCAACTAAAAGGATGCTGCAAAAATCAAAATAAAAGGGATAATCCTACATTCTATATACTACAAAGCTTTCCCAAAAATAGATTTCTCCCAAACTGGCGCAAGCGGCTTCGCTTGTGCCTATAAATAAGTCTTACAACTTTCTAAGCTAATAAAGCCCAAGTCAAAATATTATTCTAGAAGCACAAGCCAAGAGGTTTGCGCTATTAAGGGGGGCATGTATTAGCCGTGGAATCGTAGTACCATAAGACTTATTATTCTCTCTACTAAAGAGATATTGCAAAAATCAAGTATTTACCACATATTTAACCCACTAAAAATTTTACCCAACAACTAATTTATATCTGGAAGATACACCATGCATAACGCTACCTATAAATCGTATGATGAGATTATAAGCATCTGCCAATCCATCTTTGAGAAGAAAACCAAAGATTACGGTACAGCCTGGCGGATTTTACGCCTACCTTCTATTACGGATCAGATTATGATCAAAGCTCAAAGAATTAGAACCATCCAAGAAAAAGGTACGCAGCGCGTAGCGGAAAATACCGATACCGAGCTAATAGGTATCATCAATTACAGTGTTATAGCACTTATACAACTCGCTTTACCTGAAGATGCGCCTTTAGAAATAAGTTATGAAGAATTAGCTCCTCGTTACAAAGAAGTAATTCAACAGACGAAATCTTTAGTTGATGCCAAAAATCATGATTATGCAGAAGCATGGAAAGGTATGCGGATAGAATCTATTATAGACATCATCTTGATGAAATTATTAAGAATTAAACGGATAGAAGATAATCGAGGTAATACCTTAATCTCAGAAGGTGTGGCTCCTAATTACCAAGATATCATCAACTACGCCGTTTTTGCTTTATTAAAACTAGAATGCTAATCAAATTTCCTTCTATCAACCAAATTCTTAGGTTATTGGTTGGTACAGTATTTGTATTTTCTGGTCTGATCAAACTGAATGATCCTATCGAATTTTCGTTAACCATACAAACCTATTTTCAAGGATTTGCCATTGATTTTAGCAGTTTATTTCTACTATTAATTCCCTATAGCTTACTGATTGCAATCAGCGTATGTGTGGTAGAAATTATATTAGGGGTGGCCTTACTCCTCAAATTTGAGCTCAAGCTTGTTATACGAGCACTCTTTCTCTTAACAGGATTCTTTACCCTGCTTACCCTATATACTTTATGGTTTGATCGTGTGGATAGCTGTGGATGTCTGAGTAGCGCCATACCGCTTACGCCTCGTCAATCTTTCACGAAGAATATATTGCTATTACTTGCACTTCACTTGTTAAATAAACATAGTAGGCACATAACTTATCAACGTTATGCTTCACTTACTCTTGTTTACCTGATTTTAATAGGTATTTTCAGTATAGGTATTGGATGGTACACTTCTAGTAGGTTACCAATTATTGATTTCGGTCCTTATCAAGTGGGAAGTAATATTTCTATGCTCATTCAGCCCAGCAGCATTTCACAGCACAAATATGGATTAGAGAAAGACAAATCGATCTTGGAAACTGGATCAGCCAATCCAACTGGCAAGCCTAAGGTAACTAATTTTACTATTTGGGATGAAAAAAAAGAGATTACGCAAGAAGTATTAGAAGGGAGCAAGCTCATATGTATTGTCCATAAACCTTCTAACCTAAATGAAAAAGATAAAGCGATATTACAGGCATTTGTAGACAATATCCTTAGCCCTCTAGAAAGTTTATGGCTTCTCCCTTTACACGAAGAAAAAGAAGGTTTGCCTCCATTCATTATGAATCATATTGCTTGGGGAAGTGCTGGTTTACTTCGATCTATGATGAGAGCTGACCTAGGGTTTTTATTGCTACAGAATGGTGTTGTGATCGGGAAATGGGGTTATAAAGATTTAGTTAAGGTTAAAAGTCATTTGATTAAATTAGGATTTTATAAATTAACCGTATAAAACGCTTCTAGAAAAAATAAGCCAAAATCAAAATATCTAAATCCATTATATTTTAGGGGATGGGCTATTTATTATGAGAAGAATTAGTTTCAATTAATATAAATTTATTGTAGGATTCAATAAAATTTCCTCAATCTTATGATTGCTACCCCCATAACTAGTTTACTCATTTTTTTAGCTAGTATACTAACGACTAATCATGCCCAACCTGAGAATGAAATAATACCAAACAATAAGGCTACGCTAAATTTTCATATTCATACACTTCATTTTATTAAAAACAATGAATACTTTACCCCTATCGTAGAAGGGCATACATTAGGTGGATATCACTTGCATCCTTTCCTTGCTTATCAGACATCTGAAAATGTTACTACTAAATTGGGATTTTTTATCCGACGATATTGGGCAGAGAAAAAATTATTTTCTACCATAATCCCCACTCTTACCTTAAGATATCAAAAACAAGCTGCAAGATTTTTAATAGGAAATTTAAAGGGAGGATCAGCCCACCAACTCATACGGCCTTTATATGATCGGGAACGAATTTTACAAGTTATCCCAGAAACAGGGCTGCAAATGCGTTATATCAATAAGCATACTTTTCTGGATATCTGGCTAGATTGGCTCACCTTATTAGACAAGCCAAATAATGTACCAGAAGAACTAATAGCTGGGCTATCTTTTGAACAACTGTTAGCACAGATTTCCTCCATCAAGATAACCATACCTGTACAGATTCTGCTATACCACCTAGGAGGGCAAGGTATCTCCATCAAAGATTTTAGTTTATGGATAGGTACTCTAGGAGGCCGTATCACTTTTCCTGTAAGTGACCAGGGATTCCTTAAAAATATTTGCTTGGATAACTACTATGTAGCCAACCACTATGTCAAAAAGATAGCACGACCTTTTAAAACAGGCCATGCTTTTCTTGGCCAACTCACCTTTCATACAAGCTGGTTTAGGCTTCAAGGAAGCTATTGGAATAGCTATGGATTTTCTTCTGAAAACTTAGGACACCCTCTTTATCAATCAATCTCTATCTCTAACAAACAAGTAAGCTGCCAAGAAAAACACAGGCATCTACTATTATTACACATAGACTACCAATACTTTTTAACAACCCAATTAAAATTAGTATTACAGATAGACCCTTATTATGATATAAATCATGATTTGGTTGAGCATGAAGCTGGTTTTTATGTGAGTTATAGACCTTCATTTAGCCTACCACCTTATAGATAGAAATAGCTTTAATAAAAATTATTACATTAAAAACAAATTAATTTCTTTTCACTTAGCAGTAATTTTTTATTAAATTAGAAAATGAGGGGGATGGTTGGTAGGGTTTTGTGTAACAAAATATAAAATCTAGCACTATGAAAAAAGATATACTAGCATTTATAGCAGGCCTAACAACAGGCGTTATATTAGGTCTACTGGTTAGAGATAAAGACAAAAAAATGGTACAGGATGCACTAGCTAACCAAGTACATCATTTACGTAATAAATATGAGGAGTTATCTAAAGAAGGAAAAGAATTGATGAGAGAAGGAATCGATAAGGTTAAAGGTATGAAAAAAGAATACCTAGGTTAGCTTAATGGCTAGCATGTTCTATTCAATATAGACAAGCTACCCATATAAGCTGATAATCTGAGAATTATCAATAAGTTATTCGGAGGTGAAGCCTATTATTAATTATTTAGGGTAACACCCTAGTTTGTTGGATCCTACTACGTAGATTAATCCAACGTTGAGGCTAGCCTCCGTTTTTTATTTGTGTGCTAGTTATTCCTGCGGACTAATCAAACTATAATTCGTACGATAGTAGTTTATTCGACCGTAAGCATAACTATTGCTTAAAGAGGTTCCCACCCTTGTGCCGTTACATTAACCGATTCGCCACTATTGGTAACTAATTTCAGACCTTGAGTTGGTTCTGTAATATACCCGATCAAATGGATATTTGGGTTTCCCTCTATTTTGGGAAGATCTGCTTGTGAAATTGTAAACAATAACTCATAGTCTTCTCCACCATGAAGCGCACATAGAGTTGGAGATAGATGAAGTGCCTCCGTAGTTTCATAGGTTAGTCGATCGATGGGCAGTTTGTCTTCATGAATAGTAAATCCTACGTTAGAAGCTTTACTAAGATGCAATAATTCAGAAGCCAATCCATCCGAAATATCGATCATACTGGTTGGAAGTAGCTTTAATTTCTCGAATAACTGTATGATGTCGGCACGTGCTTCTGGCTTTAATTGGCGCTCTATTAAGTATTGATAAGGCACTAGTTGGGGCTGCATATTGGGATCAACTTCAAACAATTTTTTTTCTCTATTTAGCACCTGTAGCCCTATATACGCCGCACCTAGGTCTCCGGTTACACAAACCAAATCGTAAGGTTTTGCCCCACTTCTTAAACACAGCTTCTCTTTAGCTACCTTCCCAATAGCTGTTATAGAAATAACTAAGCCTGCAGGAGATGAGGTAGTATCCCCTCCTACTAAGTCTATCTCATAACGTTCACAAGCTGTATAGATACCTTGATACAGTTCCTGAAGTGCTTCTAAAGTAAATCTATTGCTGATGGCTATACTTACCGTTATTTGCTCGATGGTACCATTCATAGCTGTAATATCAGCTATGTTGGCTACCACAGACTTATAACCTACATGCTTTAGTGGAGCATAGGTAAGATCAAAATGAACTCCCTCTACGAACATATCAGTGGTAACCAGGGTATAATAAATACCTGCATCGATTACAGCAGCATCATCGCCTATCCCATAGGTAGAAGATTTCTTTTTAGTCTTAAAGTTCTCTGTAAGAAGGTCGATAAGCTTAAATTTACCTAAATCTTTTAGCTCAGTTTTAGAGGTGGACATTTTTAATTATCTCTTGTTTGGTTAAGGCAAATTAAAGATAGGATAACTTTAAAAGAAAAGTTGTAGTGGTGGAGAATATCGGATTCGAACCGATGACCCTCTGCGTGCAAGGCAGATGCTCTGGCCAGCTGAGCTAATTCCCCAGATCCATACAATTAAGATAATTGGAATGCAACTTTTAGCTATCACATAGCTAAAAGAGAATCTATAACACATTCAAAGATATTCACTAGTTAGGATAAACCCAAAACTTAGCTCCTACAAAAACACATTTTTTATCTGCTCAATAACATTCAACTAATCAAAAAGTCATTTACTCCCTTTTATGGCGCAAGGGATACTAGCTATTTCTTATACAATGCAGCTAAATTCTCATAAAACTTAATTACTGTACTAATTCCTTTAAAAAAAGCGATGAGACTAAAATGCTCATTCGGCGAATGAATCGCATCTGTATCCAAGCCGAATCCCATTAAAACAGCATCCGTGCCTAGCTTTTCTTTGAACTTAGCGATAATAGGTATGCTGCCTCCTTCTCTGGTAGTAAAAGGGTGCTTACCCCAAACAGTTTCAAAAGCATTTTCTGCAGCACGGAAGGCTAGTGAATTTTTATCTAACACAACCGCATTACATCCACCATGGTATGGCTTAATTGCTACCTGGGTGCCTTTGGGTGCTAATGAGGAAAAATAACTAACAAACGCATTCATGACTTTCTGTGCATCCTGATTAGGGGCTAAACGCATAGATACTTTGGCATGGGCCTGTGAAGGCAACACGGTCTTTGCTCCTGTACCTATATACCCACCCCATATGCCATTAACATCCAGTGAAGGCCTAATACCAACGCGCTCTAGCGTCGTATACCCTTTTTCTCCGATGACTTCGTTTATACCTAGGGTTTGTTTATACGCTTCTAAATCAAAAGGTATACTGTTCAGTTCAGCTCGTTCAGCAACTGTTAAATCTGGCACCTCATCATAAAATCCAGGTATAGTAATATGGCCATTTTCGTCATGTAAAGCAGCCAACATCTTACAAAGTATATTAATAGGATTCGCTACCGCACCCCCATATACTCCAGAATGCAAATCTCTATTAGCACCAGTAAGCGTTACCTCTAGATAAACAATACCTCGGAGACCTGTTGTAAGCGAAGGCTGATCCATCGATATGATCGTTGTATCTGAAACGAGTATGGCATCTGCTTGTAACAGGTTATGATTGGCTGAATCTTCTAAAAAATTTGTAAGACTGCCAGACCCCATTTCTTCTTCTCCTTCTATCAAAAATTTAATATTACAAGGCAACGATTGCGTAGCAATCATGGTCTCTAAGGCCTTTACATGGATGTAAAACTGTCCTTTGTCATCTGCAGCACCTCTAGCAAAAATTTTATCGCCTTTAATAAGTGGCTCAAAAGGTTTTGAGTTCCATAGCTCATAGGGTTCGGCAGGTTGTACATCATAGTGACCATATACAAGCACAGTAGGTAGTTGGCGATCTATTATCTTTTCTCCATATACTAATGGATGTCCTGTAGTTTCTATAATCCAAGCTTTATCTGCTCCTGCAGCTACAAGTTGGTCCTTAATAAAATTGGCTGCTTGTTTTATGTCTTGCTTATGCTCAGGCATAGTACTTATAGAAGGTATGCGCAAAAAAGCCATCAGCTCTTCTATAAATCGGCTTTTATACTTTGCTATATAATCACTGGTATGCATCATAATTATTTATGGATTTAATGATTGATAAAATAAAACGGCTTCAAGTTAATTCTTTTAGGGAAAATATCAGCTAGTTTATGAATTATTGAGTGCCAGGACTGGAATCCTAACACCACATCTTAGGTCCTGACACCACGTTTTCACCAATTTATAGGCATTAGGCCATGTTCAGACAAGTATGCATTTGTCTTGCTAAAATGATGGTTCCCAAAAAATCCTCTATCTGCAGAATAAGGAGAAGGATGAGCCGATTTAAGCACCAAGTGTTTACTAGTATCAATTAAAATTTCTTTTTTCTGTGCATAATTTCCCCAAAGTAAAAACACCAAATGCTGCTTGTTGTCCGATAATACAGAAATAATGGCATCTGTAAAAGTTTCCCAACCTTTATGCTGATGGGAGCCTGCCTGTCTAGCACGTACTGTTAGTGTAGCATTTAATAACAACACACCTTGTTGTGCCCATCTTGACAAATCCCCATTACTCGGTATAGAAATTCCTAAATCTTGATTTATCTCTTTAAAAATATTTACTAAAGAAGGAGGTATGGAAACCTCTTTGCTTACAGAAAAGCAAAGACCATTCGCTTGTTTAGGCCCATGATAAGGATCTTGCCCTAGAATAACTACTTTGGCAGCTTCAAATTTAGATAGTTCAAAAGCACTAAAGATTTGTCTAGCAGGTGGATATATCGTATGATTGCGATATTCTTCTTTTACAAAACTAGCCAGTTGTTCAAAATACGGTTTATTGAATTCTTTTTCCAAAAAAGGTTTCCAAGAGGGATCTATATTGACCTGCATATCTGAAAAGTTTCATTAGATAATTCAATAAAGATATTGACTTTAGCGCGACTTTTAGTAATTTCGTCGAGTTATTTACAAAAGCCATTTACAAACCTAATACGCATGAAGTTAAGAAATTATGAGACGATCTTTGTTTTAACCCCTGTATTAACGAGTGAACAGATAGAAAGCACGATTATCAAATTTAGAAACTTGCTTTTGGAAAAAGGTGCTGAAATAGTTCACGAAGAAGCAATTGGGTTAAAAAAGCTAGCCTATCCTATCCAGCATAAAAATACTGGTATCTATCATTTAATAGAATTTAAAGCCAGACCCGATTTGATTAATGCTTTAGAGGTAGGTTACAAGCGAGATGAAACTATTATACGTTTCCTAACTTTTGTATTAGATAAACATGGCATTGAATACAATCAAAAAAAGAGAAACGGAACATTACAATTACATTCTAAAGTTGAAGCTGAAACTGAATTTAAGAAGGAGATAGTAGCATGACCCTAATAAATGAATCGGTAGGTAAAAGAAATACCAGAAAGAAATACTGTAGATTTAAAAAGCATGGCATTAAGTATATAGATTATAAGAATCTAGACTTTTTGCTTAGATTTTTAAATGAGCAAGGAAAAATCCTTCCCCGTCGCATTTCTGGGAATAGCCTAAAATATCAGAAAAGAGTAGCACAAGCTGTAAAGCGCGCTAGACATTTGGCTTTCTTACCTTATGTGACTGATAACATGAAGTAGCTTATATAAAGCCTTACAAAAAGATGGAAGTAATATTAAAACAAGATTTTAAAGGACTAGGATACAAGAACGAGCTAGTCAATGTAAAACCTGGTTATGCCAGGAATTATCTCATTCCACAAGGATTTGCATTAGTTGCTAATGAGGCCAATAAAAAGATAGCTCAAGAGAATGCTAGGCAAATGGCTCATAAGATAGCTAAACGCAAACAAGACGCAGAAGCCATAGCAGCCAGATTACGCCAACTAAATATCCAAATAAAAGCTAAGGCAGGAGAAAAAGGTAAAATATTTGGTGCTATTACCCAGCTTCAACTAGCAGATGCATTAAAAGAACAAAGTGGATATTTGGCTGATCGTAGAGATATCAGCTTTGAAAAACCAGCCAAACATATAGGTACACACAAAGCAAATGTAAAACTTCACAAAGAAGTAGTCATTATCCTACCGTTTGAAGTGGTGGCAGAAGAATAGGTCTTACATAACCTAAAAAACCTCCACTTCCACTACACCCACCCCTCACCCCATGGTCTGTGACATACGGACCATATCGGGCTGCGATGACTTACATCAGGTCATCCTATGTTTGTAGGAGATTGTTATAAATCTAATTAGGGAGTAACTTTATTGCAGAAGAAAAGGGTAAAGAGA
>MKUM01000046.1 GCA_001897825.1 Candidatus Amoebophilus sp. 36-38 | reverse complement strand
AGATACTAGCATTAGATAAAGAAATAGAAGAGGAGATCGATTTATATAAGGACGAGGCATTTAAGTTAGTAGAAGAAAAAGAGGAGATTATATAGAGAAAGAGCTAAACCTATCGACGAGTAATATTGTCCCTAGACTTCATAGTTATATACCTCAAGCTAAATTAAATGGGTATGTACCTAGGGTGAAAGAGCAACAAGAATTAAGACAAAAATTAAGGAAAGAAGGCGTATGTGTGGTGTATGGTCATGGGGGAGTAGGGAAGAGTACATTAGTAGCTGGGTATGGACATAATCAGAAGGGTAGACAAGCTGTATGGTGGATGCCAGCAGAGACAATTGAAAAATTAATGGTGAGTTATGAAAAATTAGCTACAGAGTTAGGCATCAATTATCAGCCACTAGCCCAAGAACTAAAAAAAGATAATACTAAATACCTTGCAGAACTAACGAGAAAAATTTATAATACTTTGGAAGATAGTGGACAATCTACTTTGCTGATCTTAGATAATACAACGAACCCAGAGGTACTAAGAGCATGCTTGTTACATAGACCTAAGTTTGTGCAGATGATTATTACTACTCGAGATAATATAGATTTTAAAGATTATGGCCAAATTAAACTAGATTCTTTTACTCGGGAAGAAGGGATAGCATACATTAAGAAAAAGCTGCAGGATATCCGATCTAGTGAGAAAGATATAGATGACTTGATCAACATGGTAGGATTAATACCCCAAAAGCTGGCTTTAGCTACAGGATATATTAGTGAAATAAAATTTGTGAATATAGAAAGATATCTTAGTAAGCGGAAGGCCCTTGAGAAGAGAGGTAAAAGAAGAGAAGGGAAACTGATATTACCTGAAGCTGATTTAGGATTAAATACACTTGATATATCTTGTCAGCTAGTGATGCGGTATGGTGCATATTTAGATCCAGATTTTATTCCTTTGTCTTTGCTAAGTGCTTTGTTAAGGATAAAGGATGAAGAAAAGTTAACCACTTTATTGACCAGATTAGAAAAATTATCCTTAATAACGATTGTAAACAACGATTCAAGTAAACAAGGTATTCGAATACACCGAGAAGTACAAGCAGCATGTAGAGAATATCAAGGATGGAAAGGAAGAGCTAAGCAATCTAAACAAGTTTTAGTGTTGATGCTTTTAAAACTATTGAATGAACTCATGCCTAATGTAACCGAAGTTCCTGATGGTACATGGGATCGAGCGAAGCTATATGCTACCAATGCGGCTTATGTCTTAGTAAGTGCAACCGAAGAAGAAGTTATGCAAATCTTGTTAGCTGATATGATGAGCCGTATGGGTAAGTATAGTGAGGAAGTATCCCGCAACTATAAGGAGGCCCTGGCCTACCATCGGCAAGCTCTTAACTTAAGCACTAAGTTATACTCTCGTAATCATCCTAATTTAGCTAATGCACTAAATAATATGGGCTCAGTTTACAAAAAATTAGGTCAGTATCAAAAGGCATTAAAATATTATCAGCAAGTCCTGAAAATGAGGAGGGCTTTATATACAAGCGATCATCATTCTGATCTAGCTCATTCACTAAGTAGTTTAGGATCAATCCACCAAGATTTAGGACACTATCAAGAAGCACTAAATTATTTTGAGCAAGCCATTGTAATAAGCAAAACCTTGTATACAGGCAATCATCTAGATCTAGTTAGGTGTCTTAATAATTTGGGAGTTGTTTGTGGTCGTTTAGGGCGAAACAAAGAGGCATTAGAATATCACCAGCAAGCCCGTGAAATGCTTAAAGCTTTGTATGTAGGTAATCATACGTATGAAGCTCATACATTCTATAAAGCTCATACATTCAATAATATAGGAAATGTTTATTACAATTTAAGTCAACATCAAGAAGTATTAAAGTATCATCAGAAAGCTCTTAAAATGCGACAGACCTTATATACAGGCAATGATCCTTATATAGCTTTGGCACTCTGTAATCTAGGAATAGATTATCAAGCGTTAGGAAAATATCAAGAAGCATTAAAGTATCTTCAAGGAGCTCTTGAAATGTGGCAAGCTTTATATACAGACAATCATCATTATATAGCTCTGGCACTCTGTAATCTAGGAATAGCTTATCAAGCTTTAGGAAAATATGAAGAATCGTTAAAGTATCACCAGCAAGCTCTTGAAATGCGACGGGCCTTATATACAGGCGATAATTCTTATATAGCTGATTCTCTGAATGCGTTAGGGAAGCTCCATCAAGAGTTAAAAAAATACGAGGAAGCCTTTAAGTATCATCAACAAGCCTTTAAAATATATCAGGCCTTATATACAGGCACTCATCCTGATCTAGCTACTTCACTAAATGAACTAGGAATGGTTTATAAAGATTTAGGCAACCTACAAAAAGCATTAGAGTGTTATACGAATGCCCTTAAAATGTTTGAAGCTTTGTATCTGGATCGACCTGAACATCTGGATATACAAAAAGTTAAAGGAAATATAGAAAAACTTGAAGAAGAGTTACGAAAAATGAAATAAGATCACGAAGAGGTCTGGTATCATAGTCTAACAAACTTAATATAGACTCCTGAGAGATAAGATGAATTATATTAACTTGATGAAATAGTTTTTTTATACATACTCTCTAAAGGTTTATATTTACTACAGCTTGCTTGTTCACTATTTGAGATAATTATGTTTAATCAAAGTAAATTTTTTAGAAAAGTAAAATCACTCAGACAAAGTAGCATAGTCCATTTAGTCTTTCTTATTGTTTTGTTTAATATATCTGCTTTGCAAGTAGATACACAAACCAATTTATCAGTTTCCCAACAATCATCAACTTCTTCAAGAAGTTCGTCGGGTATGATCAAGATAGGTCTTACCGATATACCAGAGAAAGAGAGTCTTAGTCTTGAATATTTTGTTAAAGAGAGGGCTTATTTGAAACTACTGGAAAAAGATATACTTCCCTATCTAAGACGAAAAAATGTTAAACCGCTTACGTGTTTTATTAGCTATGCGTGGGGAGATCGATATCATGAGTATTGGGTGAAGCGTTTTTGTGAAATGCTGAATAAAGCAGGGATACAGGTTTTATTAGATAAATGGGTAATTAGAAAAGGAAATATTCTAAACGAATATGTTAAGAAGATAGAAGAAGTTGATTGGGTGATCGTAGTAGGTACAAAGTTGTATTTAGAAAAATATAACAAACGGGCAACAAGCTCTAAAGAAAAAGAACATGTAGTTAAGTTAGAAGGACAATTAATAGAACACTTAGTTAGGTATAGCACAGAAAGAGGTAATAAAGTTATTCCCATTTTGCTGGAAGGTACCTTAGAAGAAAGCTTACCCTTTATGTTACGGCATAAAATTTCATCTGAGTTCACCAATAATGACTATTTTGAAGAATTATTAAAGCTTGTCCATGATTTATATAACATTGATAATCGAGACAAACACTTTGAAAGGATTATAGAAAAGTTTAGGAAATACGCTATAGCAGCAGGTGAGCATATAACAGAAGCAGAGCGGAAAGCATATGAGGAAAAGAAGAAGGAGGGGATACTAGTATTAGATAAAGAGATAAAAGAGGAGATTAATTTATATAAGGAGGAAGCATTTAAACTAGCGGAAAAGTTAGCAGAAAGTAGTGATATTGTAACAGCAATAAATCTACCAACAGGGAATATTTACTCTAGGCTTCATAGTTATATTCCTCAAGCTAAATTAAATAGCTATGTACCTAGGGTGAAAGAACAACAGGAACTAAGGCAAAAATTAAAGAAAGCAGGCATATGTGTGGTGTATGGCCATGGAGGAGTGGGCAAGAGTACCTTAGTAGCCGAATATGGACATATACGGAAAGGAGAACGAGTTGTACGTTGGATACAAGCAGAGACACTGGAAAAATTATTAAAAAGCTATCAAGATTTAGCCCAAGAATTAGGTATTGATTATCAGGCACTAGCAAACTTAATAAAAGAGTCCGTTAAATATCTTGAAGAGTTAACTAGAAAGATCTATGAAGTATTGGAAGATTGTCAACAACCTGCTTTATTGGTTTTAGATAATGCAAAAGAATCAACTTTAATAACTACATGCTTATTACATATACCATCTTTAGTAGAAGTGATTATTACTACTCGAGATAAGAAGAGTTTTAAAGATTATAGTCAAGTTGAATTAAGTTCTTTTACACTTGAAGAAGGTAAATCATATATTCAGCAAAGGTTACAGAATCTTAAACCTAGTGATCAAGATATAGAAGTGTTGATCAAAGAAGTAGGACTTATACCACAAAAGCTGGCTTTGGCTACAGGTTATATCATCGAAATAAGCTTTATGAATATTGAGAAGTACATTGCTAAGCTACGAATACATAAACAGCAGGGTAAAAAGAGAGACAGAGTCTTTGTGTTACCTGAGGTAAGTTTAGGACTGGAGCGATTAGATAGACTTTCGCAGTTAGTGATGCGATATGGAGCTTATTTAGACCCAGATTTTATACCCATATCCTTGCTAACTAGTTTATTAGATACAGGCGAAGAAGAAGAATTAGCGGCTATATTGTCCCCATTAGAAAAACTATCTTTAATAACGATTATCAATGGTCCAAGTAGACAGGGGGTACAAATACACCGAGAAATACAAGCAGCTTGTAAAGAATATCAAGATTGGGTGGATAGGGTAGCCAAAGTGACAAAACAAAGTTTAGTAGAAGCGCTTATACAAGTGCTAGTCCAACACATGCCTGATGTAACTAGGGTGCCTGATAGCACATGGAATCAGGCAAGGCTATATGCCTCGAATGCATCGTGTGTTTTAGCGACTGCAATCGAAGAGGGAATCGCACAACCTTTGTTAGCGACTTTGTTGATCCGTATGGGAAATTATAGTAAGGAAGTAGCTTGTAACTATGAGAAAGCTCTAATCTATCATGAGCGAGCCCTTGTAATAAGGCAGGCTTTATATACAAGTAGTCATCCAGATATAGCTAGTTCATTGAATAATTTGGGAGAGCTTTATAAAGCTTTTGGAAAATATGAAGAGGTATTAAAGTATCATAAGCAAGCGTTTGAAATGTGGCAGACGTTGTATAAAGGCAATCATCCGGATATAGCCATGTCTCTAAATAATCTTGGAAATGTTTATGAAGCTTTAGGAAAGTATCAAGAAACAGTAAAGTGTCATCAGCAATCTCTTGCAATGAGAAGGATCTTGTATACAGGCAACCATTCTGATATAGCTGGTTCACTGAATAATCTTGGAATTGCTTATCAAAATTTAGGAAAATATCAAGAAGCGCTAAAATATTATCAGCAAGCGTTTGAAATGTGGCAGGCGTTATATACCGGCAATCATCCTTATATAGCTATACCTCTAAATAATCTTGGAAATGTTTATTTTAACTTAGGGCAATATGAAGAAGCATTAAAGTATTACGAGCAAGCCTTTGAGATAAGGCAAGCTTTGTATACAGGTAATCATCCTGATATAGCTAGTTCAATATGCACACTTGGAGCTGTGTATCAAGCTTTAGGCCAACCTCAAGAAGCCTTAAAGTATTATGAACGAGCCCTTGAGATATGGCAAACTTTGTATCCAGGTAATCATCCTTATATAGCTGGTTCAATATGTGCACTTGGAACTGTTTATAAAGCTTTAGGCCAGCCCCAAGAAGCATTAAAGTATTGTCAGAAAGCCCTTGATATGCAACAAGCCTTATTTGTAGGCAATCATCCAGATATAGCTAATACACTTAATAGTATAGGAACTGTTTATAAAGATTTAGGTAAGAATCAAGAAGCAATGAAGTATTATCAAGATGCGCTTAAAATGTTTTGGGGATTATATCCAAATAAAACTGAACATCCTGATATAAAGAGAGTTAAAGAGAATATAGAAAAGTTTGAAGAAGAGCAACAGAAGGCGAAGAAGTCATAGTTATAAGGAATAACTAAGGCGAACTTTAAAGCATTTTAATAGTGCAAAGTATAATTCGAACCATATGCAAGGCTATATTTATGGACTTTTACCACCACCACTTTAAATTTAAAAGCTTGCTTTACGATTTACAAACCCTTAGGCATCTCCCCAATCTGCCTCAATAGACTTAAATGATCATCAGTCTGACACTCTTCTATTACTTTACCGTCAACGATACGACGAATAATAATTCCATCAAATTTAACTAGATTACCCGTAGGCTTAATACCCATATATTCTCCTGTATGTTTTCCTTGTGCCTGGATCTTTGCTACTACCTTCTCGCCTTCCGCAATCAAGTCTTGAATTGTAAAAATTAAGTTTGAAAAAGCTTGATGAGCGATTCTTACACCTTGCAGATAGCCCTCACGATTTAAAGGCTGATCCATACCAGTAAGATGTGCTTTAAAGTCAGGTGCTAACAGCTCTCCAAGTTTCTTGAGATCCTGACGATTATGAGCATCTACAAAGTGTTTTACAATGATCTTATTATTTTCGGTATTCATAGGCGATTACTTTTCTATATGTTCAGTATTAGGACATCGTACTGGTTGGAGTAGATGTAGTTATTCTCGTAAAATTACAAAAGCCGTGTATTTTTGTAAGGCGATCTCATTACAACAAAGGGATATGAAAGATGCTTCATTAGCTAAAAATGAGCCTAGCTTGGTAGTGGTAAAAAAAATAGGCAATAAAAAAAGGCAAATCAAGTATCGCACCGCTACAACTACCTACCCTTGCTTCTTTCCAGACCTGGGGGATTCAATAGGAGCTGGTCGTACTGATTTGCCGGTGTAAATTTACGGTGCTTAGTTCATACTTTCAATAAGAATTGAGCAAAATGCTTTAAAAATATTACATCAGCTATTCCCAAATTATTCAGATTCTAATAATTTAGCCGATCATGAAACGTGTCGCTTTTTATACACTGGGCTGCAAACTCAATTTCTCAGAAACTTCTGCTGTTGGTCGACTGTTTACAGAACAGGGTTACCAAAAAGTAGATTTTGAGGATCATCCGCACATTTTTGTGATCAATACTTGTTCGGTAACCGATCATGCTGACAAAAAATGTCGCCGTATCGTTAAAGAAGCCCTTAAAATTTCTCCAGAAGCCTTTATTATCGTTATGGGTTGCTATGCGCAGCTTAAACCCCAAGAAATTGCCAGTATCCCAGGCGTAGATGTTGTTTTAGGTGCCCATGAAAAGTTTAAGTTATTAGAGCTTATTACCAACTTTGATAAAAAAGAACAAACGGATGTATATGTTTCATGCATAAAAGATATCCATACATTTACACATGCCCATTCGATAGGCGATCGAACACGTACTTTTTTAAAGGTACAAGACGGCTGTAATTATCATTGCTCTTTTTGTACCATACCACTAGCTCGAGGTAAGAGTAGAAGTGATACAGTCGAAAGTATTGTAGAACAAGCCAGAAATATAGCACAACAAGGTATTAAAGAAATAGTTTTAACAGGAGTTAATATAGGCGATTATGGGATTATCAACAATCGTAGAAAAACAGATTTTTTGTCCTTAATAGAAGCGCTAGATCAAGTGGAAGGCATCAAACGATTTCGTATTTCTTCCATAGAACCTAATTTGCTCAACGATCAGATTATACGGTTTGTTGCCCAATCAAGCCGATTTGTACCCCATTTCCATATCCCATTACAATCTGGCAACAATGAAATCCTCAAGCTGATGCGTCGGCGGTATCAACGAGAATTATATGCCGATCGTGTAGCCCTTATCAAGCAGCTAATGCCTGATTGCTGCATAGGCGTAGATGTGATTGTAGGTTTTCCAGGAGAAACCGAAGAGAGGTTTTTAGATACCTATCAATTTTTAAATGAATTAGATATTTCATACTTACATGTATTCCCTTATTCTGAAAGAGACAATACACCAGCTATTAACTTAGACGGTGTAGTTTCTTCAAAGGATCGAAATAGGAGGGCCCATATGCTCCGAATTCTATCTGAAAAGAAACAACGTTATTTCTACGAGCAAAATTTAGATAGAACAGTCGAAGTTCTATTTGAGCAAACAGAAGTAAATGGTACGATGGAGGGTTTTTCAGATAACTATATACGAGTATCTACTTCTTATAACCCTGATTTAATTAATACCTTGCAACAAGTATATCTCAAGCGGTTGAATGCTGATGGATTGGTGGAGATAGCGTAGATTTAACTACAAAGTATTTGGTTCTTTACCTTCTGTGATGATCTGTGTGCTGCAGGACATGAATAGGGGGCTTACCTAGTTTTTTATTTCTCCGATCTTTGTACCCCAGACTAGGAAGGAAATAGTGGGAATTATCTTTTAGCTCCTTCTTTAATGCCACATGTTGTTTGTGAATTACATTTAGGCTACTTTCGACACCTATACGTTTTATATGATTTTTTAGAATATAACAAGAAGAAAAATTTATGAAAAAAAGAATTGGCTATTTACTCATATTTGCAATAAGTCTTATACTGATTTATGTCCCATATGTTTGGGCTGATATAAAAAATGATTTTAATAGTAAGAATGAAATAAAATCAAATAATAAGGTTGCAATTATAATTGGTAGTACTCGCCCAAATAGAATTGGGGAGCAGGTAGCAAGATGGGTATTAAATGAGGTTGTAGAAACAGAAGGGATGGAATTTAAGCTTGTTGATTTAGCTGCTTGGAGGTTACCTATGTTAGATGAACCTAGTATCCCAGCCTATGGTAAATACATCCATGAACACACAAAAAAATGGAGTGCAGAAATAAGTTCCTATCAAGCATTTATTTTTGTTACCCCACAATATAATTGGGGGTACCCGGCTTCACTTAAAAATGCATTAGATTATCTTTATAAAGAATGGGAGGGAAAGCCTGCTATAATTGTCAGCTATGCACATCGTGGAGGTGGACGTGCGGCAAGTCAGCTCAGGCAAGTTCTAGAAGGAGGATTTAAAATGAAGGTTACACCAACAATGCCAGCAATTAGTTTTACCAAAGAAATCCTCAATGAAAAAGGTAAACTTAAAAACCCTGCTTTAGATTTTATTTCATATTCTTCTATGGTTAGACAGTCGGTAGATGAATTAAAAAATATTTTAAGCAGCAATTTAGACAGTTTGAGTACTAAATAAAACTTGTTGTTGATAGTTTGGAGGTTATTTGTAGTGGTAGAAATTTTGCGTAATTGCTTGGTTTTACTGAGTAACTGCTATTTCTCCTTTACTTTAAAGTGCTAGTGAATTAGTATGTCATATGAGTTACTCATTACAACTGAGTAATTTATAAAAGATATGTAAATGGAATGGCAGAGCAAATAAAGAGTGTGTGTGTTTGTTATGTTTATTTTAAATCAATTTATCTAGTAACTTTTATGTATTTTAGAGCTTCATATTTATTATTTATCTGCTAAAAACAATAGTTGGTTATGAGTAGTTATGGGCCTTCCCAAGAGCTTGACAAGCTAGATCCTAGGCATTTTGTCATCGTACAAGGAGCACGTGTAAATAATCTTAAAAACCTAAGCGTAGCTATTCCAAGAAATCAACTAGTAGTTATTACAGGTTTATCTGGATCTGGCAAATCTTCCTTGGCTTTTGATACAATCTTTGCTGAAGGGCAGCGTATGTATATAGAAAGTCTTAGTTCTTATGCGAGGCAGTTTCTAGGTAAATTGGAAAAACCGGCTGTCGATTACATCCGAGGTATATCTCCTGCTATTGCTATTGAACAGAAGACCAATAATAAAAACCCCAGGTCTACGGTAGGAACCCTTACCGAAATCTATGAATATCTCAAGCTTCTTTATGCCCGAATAGGAATCACTTACTCGCCTATTAGTGGCCAAGAAGTTACGAAAGATACGGTATCAGATGTAGTAGATTATATCTATAGTCACCCAACGGGCACTAAAATACTTGTTTCATATCCCTTGCAACTTGCTCCAGGTACGGGGCTGCTAGATCGCCTAAAAATAGAATTGGCAAAAGGATTTACCAGAGTTATTTATCAAGGGCAGATTGCTTTTATAGAAGATCTTCTTAATAATCAACAAGAGAGATCAAATTCAGAGGTCTGTATATTGATAGATCGCTTTGTAGTGGACCAGCAAAACAGAAATGACCAATCTAGAATAGCAGATTCCGTCCAAACAGCTTTTTTTGAAGGTAAAGGAACTTGTTATGTAGAAATTGTAGGTCAGGAGAAAAAAGTTTTTTCAGATCGGTTTGAACGAGATGGAATGACTTTCGAGATACCCTCTGTAAACCTTTTCAGCTTCAATAATTCTTATGGAGCCTGTAAAACTTGCGATGGATTTGGGCAGATATTGGGTATTGACCCGGAAAAAGTTATTCCCAACAGAGCGCTTTCGGTTTATGAAGGAGCTATTTATCCTTGGAAAAGCCAGTCTATGGCCAAGTGGATACAACCATTATTGGAGGATGAAAGATATAAAAATTTCCCCATTCACAGACCTTACAAGGACTTAACACCTGAACAACAAGATTTTTTATGGAAAGGAGATGGGTTCTTTGAGGGAATTAACGGTTTTTTCAATCATTTAGAGGAAAAAATACATAAAATTCAAAATAGAATCTTTCTATCTCGTTACAAAGGCAAAACAATTTGTCCAGATTGCCAAGGAACTAGAATTAGAAAGGATGCGAGCTATGTTAAAATAGAAGGGCGACCAATTACTGAATTATTGCTCATGCCCATAGAAGAAGTCTCACATTTTTTCCAAGATTTAAAACTTCCTACCCATGCTCAACAGATTGCTGATCGGCTACTAATTGAAATTAAAAATCGCCTGAGCTATATGGAACAGGTGGGCCTTGGTTATCTGACTTTAAATCGGCAAGCGTCTACGTTGTCAGGTGGTGAGTACCAACGGATTAAACTGGCTACAGCACTAGGTAGTACGCTGGTAGATACCCTGTATATCTTGGATGAACCCACCATCGGGTTACACCCCAGAGATACCAAAAAGCTGGTCGACATATTGGTTGCTTTAAAGAATTTAGGCAATACCGTTATCGTAGTAGAACATGAGGAAGAGTTGATGCGTGTAGCAGATCAACTGATTGATATAGGCCCTGAAGCGGGCTCACAAGGGGGAGAATTGGTATTTCAAGGTGATTGGAAGGCACTAAAAAATTTTAACCAGAGCCATACAGCCCGTTATCTAAATGGTATAGAAACCATTCCTGTGCCTTCTATCAGAAGAAAAGCAACGTATAGCATCACGTTTAAAGGCATTAGAGAAAACAATTTAAAAGATGTAGATGTCACTATTCCATTAGGGGTGTTAACCGTCATAACGGGTGTAAGTGGTTCAGGTAAATCTACGTTGGTAAAAAAGATTATCTATCCAGCTTTAGCTAGTCGGCAAGGCATCTATACAGAAAAAATAGGTAAGTTTGATCTGTTGGAAGGTGATTACGACTTGATTAGGCACATCGAGTTTGTAGATCAAAATCCGATGGGTAAATCTTCTAGGTCTAACCCTGTTACGTATATGAAGGCCTACGACCCCATTCGGCAGTTGTTTGCAGAACAACCGCTATCCCAACAGCGAGGTTATACCCCTTCTTACTTTTCTTTTAATGTGGAAGGAGGTAGATGTGAAGCATGTCAAGGGGAAGGCAAGATAGTGATAGAGATGCAGTTTATGGCAGATATAACTCTAACCTGTGAAAGTTGTCATGGCAGGCGTTTTAAGCAAGAAGCATTGGAAGTAAAATACAAAGATAAGGATATTGCGGATGTGCTAGAAATGACGGTAGATGATGCTTTTTATTTCTTCCACGATAAAAGCAGTATTCATAGGAAATTAAAACCTCTAAGGGATGTGGGCTTGGGATATGTTACTTTGGGGCAACCTTCTAGCTCGCTAAGTGGTGGAGAAGCTCAACGCCTCAAGTTAGCCACTTACTTAGACAAATCTCCACACCAAGAACATACCTTATTTATCTTTGATGAGCCTACTACAGGGCTGCATGTTCATGATATAAGCAAGCTGCTTACTGCCATTAATAACCTCATCCATGTAGGCAATAGTGTATTAATTATTGAACATACGGTGGAACTGATTAAGTGTGCAGATTGGATCATAGATTTAGGCCCGGAAGGTGGAGAGAAAGGTGGTAAAATCATGTTTAGTGGGACACCCGAGGATATGATTAAACTCAAAAACAACTATACAGCTAAGTACTTAAGAAACAAGTTGATATAAAGCTGTAAAAAGCATGAAAAAGGTCGAACAAGCTGGTAGTAAGAAAAAAAATTATAAGCTAAGCTTAAAAATAGGCATTGTCTTGGCATTTGTAATAGGCTCTGTAAGTGGCTATAGCGGTGCTTTCTATTTTCAAGCTAAACACAACAAGACTGGCTTATCTTCTAGTCACATACAAATACGTTTTAGTCCAGGTGGTGAATGTATCAAATTTATCCAGCAGACGATTGCAATGGCGCAAAAACATATATTTGTACAGGCTTATGCTTTTACATCACGTCCCATTGCACAAGCCCTGATAGAAGCACATCAACGAGGAGTATCTGTTAAAGTTCTAGTAGACCATTCACAGCTAGCAGCTAGAGGCTCTCAAATAAAGAAGATTGTTGACAGCCAAATACCCATAGCTATTGATATAGTGCTAGGAATTGCGCATAACAAAGTCATGATCATTGATGATTTGTATGTACTTACAGGTTCATTTAATTGGACCAATGCTGCAGCATATAGAAATGCAGAAAATCTATTGCTCATTACAGATAGAGATGTAAATAAGATTTATCGGGAAAACTGGGAGAAGCGCGCTGCAAATGCTCAACCAATTAATGTTTCACATCAAGCATATAGCGCACGTTAAGGATCTAAAATAGTCTGTAGCAGTACTTGCAAGTTTTGAAATGCTTGTAAGGTGAATGAAAAAATTTCAGTTATAAAAGATTGTCGTATATATAAGAGAGTAATTGTAGTTTGGTGGTGATAGGCTTATATTTAGGCAAGAAAACGATAATAAAATAACATGGCTAAACATAGAGAAAGTTACACCAATACATATAAGAGAATACTAGTAGTTCAACTGCTAGTAAGCATACTTCTATTTGCAAATTGTGAACGGTTGGATGCTAACCCTGATTGTGTTGCCTCACAGCCAGCACAGGAAGAGATTCAAGATAAAACCAGTGCTCTTGGCAAACAAGAGGATACAGGATTGACTCAGCAAGCACAGACAGGATTTTCTAATCTACCTATAGAGCTTCAAGCTTATATTTTATCTTTGTTGGGTGGCAAGGACTTTCATAGAGCTTCTTTGGTTTGCCAGGGTTGGAGAGAGGCTGCGTTTATGGTAGGGGAAGAGAAAACATTAGACTTATCAGGCAAAAACTTAGATGAAAAAGATTGTCAGGTACTGCTAAAAGTTCCTTTTACCTCGCTGATTCTCAACAAATGTCAATTGATAGATCAAGAGATTTCCATTCTCTTTCTCTCTCAATGTACGAGAATTAAGCATTTAGATTTGAGTAACGACAGGATAGGAGCTGCTGGAGCGCAGGTCCTTGCTAACGGCAATCTTGCTGCCCTCACTTCCCTAAATTTGTATAACAATAATATAGGAGTTGCTGGAGCGCAGGCCCTTGCTAACGGTAATCTTGCTGCCCTCGCTTCTCTGTATTTGTATTGCAACGAGATAGGAGCTGCTGGAGCGCAGGCCCTTGCTAATGGCAATCTTGCTGCCCTGACTTCCCTGGATTTATATTACAACAGTATAGAAGATACCGGAGTACAGGCCCTTGCTAATGGCAATCTGACTGCGCTCATTTCCATGAATTTGAGAGCTAACAGTATAGGGGATGCTGGCGTGCAGGCACTTGCTAATGGCAATCTTGCTGCGCTCACTTCCCTGGATTTGGGACTCAACAAGATAGGAGCTGCCGGCGTGCAGGCTCTTGCTAGTGGCAATCTCACTGCTCTCACTTCCCTGGATTTGTATTACAACAGGATAGGAGATGAAGGAGTGCAGGCCCTTGCTAATGGAAATCTTGCTAGCCTGACTTCCATGAACTTGGGACGCAACAGTATAGGAGAAGCCGGAGCGCATGCTCTTGCTAATGGTAATCTTGCTGCCCTCACTTGCCTGGTTTTGGATGACAATAATATAGGAGATGCCGGCGTGCAGGCCCTTGCTAATGGCAATCTTGCTGCCCTCACTTCCCTGAATTTGAAATACAGCAGTATAGGAGACCGTATAGGAGCTGCCGGAGCGCATGCTCTTGCTAATGGTAATCTTGCTGCCCTCACTTCCCTAAATTTGTATAATAAAAGTATAGGAGAAGCCGGCGCGCAGGCCCTTGCTAATGGCAATCTTGCTAGCCTGACTTCCATGAATTTGGGACGCAACAGTATAGGAGATG
>MKUM01000045.1 GCA_001897825.1 Candidatus Amoebophilus sp. 36-38 | reverse complement strand
TACTTTGCTTTCCTTAAATAGCTTAAAATCATGTCTCTTACCATTACTAAACGATGTACATAGCACCTTCTTACTTCCTTTGTCTACTACTATTTGGCTTTTGATTGTGTGCCTTTTCTTCTTTCCTGAGTAATAATACTTCTGCTTATTATTCCGATGCTTGATCTTTTTCCCATCTCTTACTTTTTTTTAGGCCGCTGTATGGGACTTTCTGTTGCATCCACAAGTACCACTTCATATTCTACATCACTTTTAAGTAATGCTTTCCTACCTGGTAGGGCGAATTTACCACTCTTGATTAATACATCCTCAACCCACTTACATGATCGATAACATGCACTTTCACTTAATCCATAGCTAGTTCCTAAATGAAAGTATGTGCGATATTCTCGTATATATTCTAAGGCCATTAATAGCCTATCTTCCATTGTTAGGCTACTTTTTCTCCCTGCCCTTCTATATCTATTGTTTTCTGCTTCTAGTAGTAGACTCACCATCACAGCAAATGTACTCTTTTTTACTCCTGTTAGCCTCCTAAACTGCTCTTCGGAAAATTGTTTTATCTCTTCGTATTTTTGCATACCTCTTGCCTATTTTTTCTACCTAAATTAGCTAATATTTAATTACGCAAGAAGTCTATTGTTGTTTCCTTATTGTAAGGGCCTATCAACCACCAAGTTATAACTATTTCTTTATACGACAATCCTTTATAGTAAGCTGTTCAGTTCTATTGCCAGGATGAAAATACACCAAAATGTGGCATGTCTGCCAGCAACAATAGTTTTGTTTTCAACTTTAGAGGTCTAATTTTATAAACTTTTTCTTTGCCCAGGCTATCAAAGCAGATTCATCTTCTTCATCAATCCTGTTGTATCTCAAATCAAGGGAAGTCAGCGCAGAAAGATTGCCGCTTGCAAGGGCTTGAGCTCCGGCAGCTCCAATGCTGTTGTGATACAAATTCAGGGAAGTGAGCATAGTAAGATTTCCACTAGCAAGGGATTGCGCGCCCAAACCTCCAATCCTGTTGTATTCTAAATTCAGGGAAGTGAGCGCAGAAAGTTTGCCACTTGAAAGCGCCTGTGCGCTGGCATCGTTAATATGGTTGTTACCCAAATTCAGGGAAGTGAGCGTAGCAAGATTACCGTTAGCAAGGGCTTGGGCTCCGGCTTCTCCAATGCTGTTCCATCCCAAATCCAGAGAAGTGAGTGTAACCAGTTTGCCACTAGCAAGGTCCTGTGCGCTGGCATCGTTAATATGGTTGTTACCCAAATTCAGGGAAGCGAGTGCAGCAAGATTGCCACTAGCTAGAGCCTGCGTTCCGGCCTCCCTTATACCGTTGCTATTCAAATTCAGGGAAGTGAGAACAGTAAGATTGCCGTTAGCTAGGGCCTGCGCTCCAGCATTTCCTATACTGTTGCCTAATAAATTCAGGGAAGTGAGTGCAGCAAGATTGCCACTAGCTAGAGCCTGCGCTCCGGCCTCTCCAATCCTGTTGATATTCAAATTCAGAGAAGTCAGCACAGTAAGATTGCCACTAGCAAGAGCCTGTACGCCGGTAGCGTCAATCCTGTTGTTATACAAATCTAAATGCTTAATTCTCGTAGTTTGGGAGAGAATAAGAGTCTCTTGATCTCCCAATTGACACCCTGTGAGGACCAGCGAGGAGAAAGGAACTTGTAGCAGTACCTGACAATCCTTTTTATCTAATTTTTGGCCTGATAAGTCTAACGTTTTCTCTTCTCCTGCAATAAAAGCAGCATCTCTCCAACCCTGGCAAACCAAAGAAGCTCTATGAAAGTTCTTCGGATCCAAAAACGACAAAATATAAGCTTGAAGCTCTATGGGAAGTCCAACAAATCCTATCTCCAGCTGCTCTACCAACCCCATATCCTCTTGTTCGTCACTTGTAATTCTTCTTCTTTTCGTTACGCGTTCTTCTCCTTCTTCCTGGGTTGGTTGTAAATCAACAGAATTAAGGTTAAAACCCACATGTTCACAGTTCGCAAATAGAACTACACTTAATAACAGTTGAACTACTATTCCTTTATAGGTATGGGTATAATTTATTTTGTGCTTATCCATATAATTTTATGGTTGTTTCCTTATTGTAAAGGCCCATCAACCACCAAGTTATAACCATTTCTTTATACGACAATCCTTTATAGTAAGCTGTTCAGTTCTATTGCCAGGATGAAAATACACCAAAACGTGTCATATCTGTCAGTGACAATAGTCCTACTTTCAACCTTAGAAGGCTAGTTTTATAAATTTTTTAATTGCCCAGGCTCTGAAAGCTTTATCATCTTCATATCCTATGTTGCTGATTGCCAAATTCAGGGAAGTCAGCGAAGCAAGATTGCCATTTAAAAGAGCCTGCACGCCTACAGATCCTATGTTGTTGACTCCCAAATCCAGGGAAGTCAGCGAAGCAAGATTGCCACCTGCAAGAACCTGTGCTCCGGTATCTGCTATATTGTTGCATCCCAAATCCAGGGAAGTGAGAACAGCAAGATTGCCGCTTGCAAGGGCCTGCACGCCGGCAACTCCAATGTTATTATTACGCAAATTCAGGGAAGTCAGCACAGCAAGATTGCCGCTTGCAAGGGCCTGTACTCCTAAATCTCCGATGTTATTCTTATACAAATTCAGAGAAGTCAGCGCAGACAGATTGCCACTAGCAAGGGCCTGTGCTCCTGAATCTCCAATCTTGTTGCCATACAAATCCAGGGAAGTGAGCGCAGAAAGATTTCTGCTAGCAAAGGCCTGCGCTCCGGCAGATTCAATCTTGTTTTCACACAAATTCAGAGAAGTCAGGGCAGTTAGATTGCCGCTAGCAAAGGCATACGCCCCGGAATCTCCAATACTGTTGTTATCCAAATCCAGAAAAGTGAGCGCAGAAAGATTGCCATTTGCAAGGGCCTCCACTCCGGCATCTCCTATGTTGTTGTTAGACAAATCCAGAAAAGTGAGCGCAGAAAGATTGCCACCTGCAAGTACCTGCGCGCCGGCAGGTCCTATCCTGTTGTATCTCAAATTCAATGAAGTGAGTGCAGCAAGATTGCCACTAACAAGCGCCTTCACTCCGACATCTCCTATATTATTGTATCTCAAATTCAAGGAAGTGAACATAGCAAGATTACCTTTAGCAAGGGCACTCACTCCTGTAGCTTCTATATTGTTGTGTCCCAAATTCAAGGAAGTGAGCATAGCAAGATTACCTTTAGCAAGGGTCCTCACCCCTGTAGCTTTTATATTGTTGTCATACAAATTCAGGGAAGTGAGGGCAACAAGATTGCCATTAGCAAGGGCCTGTGCTCCTGTAGCTCCTATGTTGTTGTCTTCCAAATTTAGGGAAGTGAGTGTAGCCAGATTTCCACTAGCAAGGGCCTGTGCTCCGGAATCTCCAATGTTGTTGGAATTCAAATCCAGGGAAACGAGTGCAGTCAGATTGCCACTAGCAAGAGCCTCCGCTCCGGTCGCTCCAATGTTGTTTTTATACAAATCCAGGAAAGTGAGTGCAACAAGTTTGCCACTTGCAAGAACCTTCGCTCCGGAATCTCCTATGTTGTTGTTATACAAATTCAGGGAAGTGAGGGCAGCCAGACTGCCATTAGCAAGGGCCTCCGCTCCGGCAGCCCCAATGCTATTCTCTCCCAGATACAGGGAAGTGAGCACAACCAGATTACCACTAGCAAGGGCCTGTGCTCCTTCATCCCCAATCTTGTTATATCGCATATTCAGGGAAGTCAAGGCAGAAAGATTGCCGCTTGCAAGGGCTTGAGCTCCGGCAGCTCCAATGCTGTTGTGATACAAATTCAGGGAAGTGAGCGCAGCCAGATTGCCATTTGCAAGGGATTGGGTTTCTGCAGCACCAATGCTATTTTCTTCCAAATCCAAGTCTGTCAGGCCAGAAAGATTGCCGCTTGCAAGGGCCTCCGCTCCGGCAGATCTAATCTTATTTTTAGATAAATTTAAATGCTTAATTCTCCTAGATTGAGAAAGAATAAGAATCTCTTGATCTCCCAATTGACACTGTTGGAGAATCAGCGAGGTAAAAGGTGCTTTTAGCAGTATCTGACAATCTTTTTCATCTAATTTCTTTCTTGATAAGTCTAGCTCTTTCTCTTCCCCTGCTATAAACGCAGCATCTCTCCAATCCTGGCAAATCAAAGAACCTCTATGAAAGTCCTTTCCATCCAAAAATGATAAAATATAAGCTTGGAGCTCTATAGGAAGGTTAGAAAATCCTGTATGTGCTTGCTGATCAAGCACAATGGTTTCACACTGAGCTTCTTCCTGTCCTGGCTGTGGATCAACAGAATTAGGGCTAACATCCAACCGTTCACAATTGGCAAATAGAACTACACTTAATAACAGTT
>MKUM01000044.1 GCA_001897825.1 Candidatus Amoebophilus sp. 36-38 | reverse complement strand
GAAAGGTTCATCTAATTTACTTACTTCAAATAATTTATTCACATTTATTCTCAAGTTATGAGTCTCCCCCCGAACCCCCCTCATGTGGATAACTTATAACTATAACTGCTACTGTAATTTATTTATATTTATTACCTACAAATCTAAAGGTCATCCCCGCACCGTATTCTTGTTCAAACTCGTAGGCATGTCTAGTGAGGATCCAGATTGAGAAAGCTGGAGCATCTCCCACAACTGTCGAAAGTTAGGAATTTACTGATTTTAGAGCGGTTAACACTAGCTTTCCGTCACAAAGAAGCATTATATTTTGATCATTTCCTGCTCAAGAGTTAAACTAAATTTTAACCAGGCAAGTTTTATAACTCTTAACCCATTACTTTTTTATATATACTAAATGATTTTACTTTTATTAATTGCCTTATAACTAAACTCTCTTCCTCTTAACTATATTTTACCTAAGATAGTGTTTCTCTTCTAAGGGTTTTAAGACGAAATATTTAACCATCATTTTAACCTTTTGAGTTGTTACCTTAATATTTAAAATATGCTCTAAATGTCTAGTAAGCCAATATTTATCTTATCTCCTTTATTGGTCAAGTCTCTCCAATTACCTTTTTTATAATAATGTTAAATTTTATTATAAAAGTCTACCTCTGGTTTCTTCTTTACCTTATAACCAGCTCCTTTTTACCTTTCTTCGATGGTAGAGATTCCTTTATCAAGTACTACATGCTAAGGACTGAATAACTTTAGGTCTACTAGCTCTGGTTTTCCTCCACAAAAACTTACTATATCCTTAATCATTGCTTTTTCAGCTGACAAGGTAAATCGTAACAAGGCAAGCTTAAATCCTGTTAAACTGTTACTTATTTTATATATGACAAATAATATGGCTGCTATTAATATACAATATAGGTAAATACTCATCCCATTATTATTATAGCTGATAAAGTGTTTGCATTGTAAGTGTTGCTTGATAAATTTGAAAAATACTTCTATATCCCATCTTCGCTTGTAAGAGCTGCACACTTCTTGCCCTGTTAAATAAGCTACGTTAGTCAAAAACCATAGCTCTTCTCCTTTTTGGTTCTTCGTCTTGAATAACCTTAATTCACAATTAATCCTTGTTCCATGCTGGTTATATAAATTAATTATTTCATCACTTAGTATTGTTAAGCTACTATCTTCTATAACACTATCTTCATTACTAGTTTGGGCCTTATTATCTCTATTTTCTCTCACTTGGACATATTTTCTACCAACATTAAGTCTGGTAATAAAATATTGCTTTGATTCGCTTAATTCGTTAAATGTATCTCCTTTTGCTATTCCTCTATCAAATAATAGTATGGTTTCCTTTGCTACTTTGGCTTGATTGATAGCTCTTTTTAAAGCTATATTTTCACTTGCTTCTGCCGCTTCTTTACATATTCTTACGCTAGCTGGTATATTGTCCTTTAAACTAACACTTATCTTAATAAGCCTATCTTGGGGCTTCCCTCCAAGATTTAACCCATCTTTTAGCAATTTACCTGATAGGGTAATGATCGTTGAATCAAATCTATGGAACTTATCTACCTCTTGTTTGCTAAAGTTGGTATTATAACTTAAGACTAAATCTTCATATATACCCTTAAAATATTTAACTTCTAACTGGTTTAATCTTTTCCCTATAGAACTATGATCTATATGCCTACTACCGTTGCTTGTAGTCTTTAGCATGGAAGAGATTTGTTCATTAGTATTAGTTAAGAGCTCTATCGATCTTAAGCTTATTGGATAGCCTTTTAGTAGGCAAAAAACCAGGCTCTTTAAGATGAATTCCCCCGTTAGCTTATGATTTTTTTATCAATGTTGTATAAAGCGCCTAACTCTTTGAGCTTATCGGCATCTATTAAATTGATGATTGCTGATACGTCCATATATCAAATTGTTTATTAAACTAAAGTGAAAATATTTACCCATCATTTTAACTGTTTTTTAGCTTATAAACAAACCCTTCCTTCCATTGTAATTCTGGTGGAGCAACTGCCTAGTAATTCACTGAATTTGTAATAATTTCTCAACTTTCGACAGTTGTGGAGCATCTCCCTTTCCGTAGCCTGTGGCCACACAGGCCACAATAAGTATGGTCTGTGCGTACAGACTATAGATTTTGGTATAGATGTGAACGTTTACTTTGTGGAAGGTAGATTAAATGATGCAATTAGAAGGAATAAAATATAGGAGGGATACTAGAAGGTATTTTTATCCTTGTGCCTTCAATTTTTTCTTAGGATTTGTTTCTTCAAAAGGTACTATTTTAGTAGGCATCAGTTGCCCCTCAATACGACTAATACGATCTCGAACGGCATCGACCTTTTCACCTAATCTTTCATCCCCATGTTTAATTTTTTCACTCAAGGATTCGTTTACATGATCTATCTTTTGATTGAGTTCTTTATGTACGTTGTCAATTTTTTCATTTAGATGAATCTCTACGCTTTCAATTTTTTCACTTAATTTTCTATCTAAGCTATCTATTTTATCATTTAGGCGAATCTCTACATTTTCAATTTCTTCACTTATTTTATCAAACTTTAAATCTATTTTATCGAACTTTAAATCTACTTTGTCAAATTGGATATTAAAATGCTTCCACATGAGAAGTAGTAATCCTCCTATTGGTATTATGATAGGTAGTACGATAGTTACAAAGGCTTGAAGGCTTGAATTCATTTTTCTTTATGTAGTTGATTTGTACTTAATTTTTTATTCAAATCTTAATTGTATGGTTATTAGATAGACTTCTAGTAGATGGTTACAATTTATGTAATAAATTATTTTTTAGCAAGTATTTTGCAAAAATGTTTTTAATTGTAACTGACCTTTATTTATTTTATATAGATTATAGTTGTTTTTAGATCTATCCTTTTCTTAAACTTTATTTCTTCCAACGTTATTATTTTAGTGAATATTCAATTGCTTTTCAATACGACTAATACGATCTCGAAGCACTTCGATCTTTTCATCCAATCTTTTACGGTTATTAAAATAATGCCATATACGATATGCTAGTGATCCCAGTACTCCCCCAATAGTTAAGCAGCCAACCGCGTAAATCCAAATATTTAACACGTTCTGAAAAGTTAAGTCCATTTTTCTTTATATGTTTTATATATTCTTAATTCTTATTAGAATTTCATATAGCATATAAACTAAATGATTTCTGTATGCTTGACAATTTAGCTGATAAATCTATTTTTGCCAAATATTTCACAAAATCGTTTTTAAATTTTTAACTGACTTGTATTTGTTTTAATAGATTATAGTTAGTAGGTATAGACTTAAGTTGATGGTACCTTTATTTATAAATTAGCAAAAAATGAAGAATTTTAAAATTTTTATGTGTCTTACTTTACTCCAATAGGGCAAGGGTAGTATATCGATTTCTTAGTTCTAAAGAACATCAAGTGTAAAACTTAACTGCTCAGCTATCCTTTAAAATCTAAACTAATTAGCACATGGATGGTAGAATAACATCCTACACGCTCTGTTCTTAAAAATTTTATATATAAATTTATTTTATTGGCTTATAAGCTTATTATAATCATATTGAGATATTATAAATAAATGATACAATGAAAGATTTTATGCAAATGCTTAGTCAAGTAAAAGAGGCACAAGCAAAAATACAAGAAGTACAACAAAAGGTAGCTCAGTTGCAAGCTACAGGTGAGTCCGGTGCTGGCTTGGTTCAAGTTACTGTTAATGGCAATAAGAAAATTCTTCACATTCAGATTGATCCTAGCATCATTCAGGCTGATGAGCAGCAAACGTTACAAGATTTGATTGTGGCTGCTGTAAATATGGCTATGCAAAGAGTGGATGCTAAAATTAAAGAAATGGTACAAGCGCATACAGCCGGTGTATTGGGCAATCTGCCAGTAGACCTTTTGCTATAGATAAATGGAAAAGGTCGTAGTTGTTATCCTCAATTATAATGGCAAGCATCTTTTAGAGCAATTCTTACCGACCGTAGTAGCATCTAGTTCACCGTATAGGGTAATCATCGTGGATAATGCATCTGAAGATGATTCTATTGCTTTTTTGGCTACCAATTATCCAGCCATTGAGTGCATACAGCATAGAAAGAATGAAGGGTTTGCTGCTGGATATAATTTGGCACTACAAAAAATTGAGTCCGAATATTATATCTTACTGAATGCAGATGTTCAAGTTACTAGTAATTGGATAGCGCCTATCTTAGAGCTGATGGAATCAAATAATTCTATAGCAGCATGTCAACCTAAGATATTAGCTTACCATGAACCTAATAAATTTGAATATGCGGGTGCAGGTGGTGGATTTATAGATAAGTTGGGTTATCCTTTTTGTAGGGGAAGACTATTTACTACCATAGAAGAAGATCAGGGGCAATATGATGATGTGCGTGAGATATTTTGGGCTAGTGGAGCTTGTATGTTTTTGCGGGCTAGTAGTTTTTGGGAGCTAGGTGGATTTGATGAGCAACTGTTTGCTTATTATGAGGAGATTGATCTTTGTTGGCGGATGCAACAGCATCGTTACCAGGTGTTTTATTGCGGACAAAGTAGCGTATATCACATTGGAAGTGCTACGATGGGTGCGGATAGTCCTTATAAGACCTATTTAAAATTTAGGAATCGGGCACTTGTTCTCTATAAAAATCTTCCTATATCCCTTTTAAGCTGGAGTCATCTTTTACGTATTTTATTGGATTTGATGGCAGCGTTACAAGCCTTTTTACGAGGAAAAGTTAAAGATAGTTATGCTATTTTAAAGGCTCAACTAGATTTTTTTAGATTAAGAAATAAGTATAAGCTAGCTGTAGATGATCCCCAAATTCAATTAAAACAAGTATATCAGCGCATACTTCCCTTTGATTATTTTTTAAGGGGTAAGAAAAAATTTTCTGAATTAGATCAGTCTAGGATTAGTGCGTACTAGGTGTAAATAGGCTTCTTCTGAAACTGTCGCTTTGAGTCCCCTGGGTTCGTCAGTAAGTGTGTGTCAGGGCTCCAGCCCTGACACACCAATCCTCATAATTTGAGTGTCGGGAGTGGCTCCCGACACCACAACTCCGGTTTCTCACAAGTTCCTTCCTGCCCAGAGAACCCAATTCTTGGTTTCAGAAGAAGTCTAATGTTAAGTTACTTCCTGGTTTATAACGATGTGCGAGTCAGGGCTAGGGCCCTGACTCACCACTTTCATATACTTGGTCTATATCAAAAGGACCTGTTCGTATATGATTAGTAGCCAACTGATCACAACGTTCATTGTATAGGTTGCCTGCATGACCTTTTACCCACTGTAATCTGACCAGATGCTTTTTATAGATGCTCCAAAATCTTTTCCAAAGGTCGCTATTCTTTTTACCCTTAAAATCTTTTTTAATCCATGTTTCTAACCATCCTTTTTCAACAGCATCGATAACATACCTAGAATCTGAATAAATGGCCACCTGTTGTTTTTCTTTTTTTAAAGCTTCTAGGCCTGCAATCACAGCCCATAATTCCATGCGATTGTTGGTAGTTTTTCTGAAAGCTTGTACAAGCTCCTTACTATGGTTATTGTATTGTAAAATCACGGCATAAGCACCTGGCCCTGGATTACCGCTCGATGCACCATCTGTATAAATTGTAACCAAATTATATAAATAAGTAGGTTTTAAAACGTTTGATCGCAATGGCTATTAGGATGATGCCCATCATTCTATGAATGATGCTTACACCTAATTTACCTAATTGGGTCTCGATCCATTCTGAATATTTGACTACTAGGAAAATAAGCACGGCATTTACTAGGCTAGCGAGTAATACGTTAATAGTTTGATAGACTTCTTTGAGCGTTAATAGGGTTGATAAAGTGCCAGTTCCTGCTATAATGGGAAAAGCTAAAGGTATTACAGAGGATGTTTCAGGGTCTGCATCTGATTTGAAGATTGATAGATTTAAGGACATTTCTATACCCAATAGAAATAAAATGATGCTGCCAGCCAAGGTAAAAGAATCAATATCAATACTAAACAAATCTAAAACGATATCCCCTATAAATAAAAAGCTAACCATGAGTATCCCTGCTACAGTAGCTGTTTTTTTTGCATTAATATACCCTACTTTCTTTCTCATATTACTGATGATTGCTGTACAGCCTAGAATGTTTAAGACAGCAAACAATATCAAAAAGGATGTAAAAAATTTTTTAATGTCCAGTGCTGTAAAAAAAGCATAGATGTGGTTCATAGTATAACTAAATTAGTTGTGAAAATGGTGATCGAATTAATTGTATTATAGAATTAGGCTACTAAGTAAATGGTTATATAATTAGAAAAGTCAGATTACATATCATATCTAGGTGAATTGTTTATAAAATTTATTAATTGTTATTGTATGCTAATTCGTTTAAAGTCAACCAGGCCATAAGACCTGGAGCTATTGCTAAAACCTTTTCATCTACATTGAAGGTAGGAGTATGTACAAATGAATTAATACCTATACTGTTATTTTGAACACCTATCAGATAGAAACAACCGGGTATTTGTTGCGCAAAATAAGCAAAATCTTCTCCAGCCATACTCATGTCTACATATTCTATATTATCCTTTCCCAGATATGATCGAGCTGCTTCTATGGTCCTTCCCGTTAATATAGGGTCGTTATAGGTAGCTGGATACCCACCTTTTATAATTACTTCACATTGCCCCCCCATACCTTCAGCGATGCTTTGACTGAGATGAATGATCCTTTTTTTAGCTTCTTCACGCCAATCTTCACTGATGGTGCGTAGTGTCCCCGCTAAATATACTTCTTCAGGGATAACGTTTGTGGTATCTCCTCCCTTTATTTGACAAATTGATACTACACAAGGTTTAATAGGATCTGTATTTCTGCTTACAATTTGCTGTAAGGCTACTATCAGGTGGGATGCAATCAAAATAGGATCTACTGCTAGATGGGGAGAGGCCGCATGGCCTCCCTTGCCTTTTACGGTAATATGGAGTTCATCGGTACTAGCCATAATCGTTCCTTTTGTAAACCCTACTTTCCCTACTGGCAAGATGGGATATACGTGCTGTCCTAATATGATGGAGGGAGCTGGATTTTCCAGTACGCCTTCTTTAATCATGGCTATAGCTCCTCCAGGTGCTTTTTCTTCTGCTGGCTGAAATATAAGCTTGACCGTTCCTTCAAAATGATCTTTTAAGCTATTGAGGATCATAGCAGTACCAATCAAAGAAGAGGTATGTACATCATGACCACATGCATGCATAACTCCGTCTACTTTTGATTTATAAGCAATATTATTCTGCTCTTGGATAGGTAATGCATCTATATCGGCCCGCAGTGCAATAGTTTTTTTTAAAGGGTTTTTACCTTGGATAAGGACGACACTACCCGTATTTGCAATTCCTTCTTGTACAGTAAACCCTAAATCTTTTAATGTTTTAGCTATGAACTTGGCTGTATTAAATTCTTCAAAAGAAAGTTCAGGATTGGCGTGCAAATGCCTCCGGATAGCCACTACTTGAGGTTGATTATTAATAGCAAGTTGATGGATGCGTTCTTTTAAGTGTTCCATAAGGGCAACTAATATTTGAGACGAAATTAAACAATCCTTTTAAATTAAGCTATTCTGGTTCAATCTATACATTAGACTTGTGTGTGTGTCAGGACTGGGGCCCTGACACCACAATCAGTATTTTAACCAACAATCGTTATGACTATGGATGCTTATTATTAGTATTTAATACATTTTTTAAGGTAATATTTAATTCAAATCCTACCAACAAGATGAAAGAGAGGAAAAATAACCAAAGCATTAAAGCGATCATAACTCCCAAAGAACCATATAAGCCATATTTTGTAAAGTTGGTTATATAATAAGAAAAGGCAACCGAAACTCCGAAACTAGCGACTGTAGCTACTAAAGCTCCTATCGATATAAATCTTTTCCGTTGTCTATTAGTAGGAGCAAAGTAGTAAGTGCCTGTAATGGCCATAAAAAATATTAAAAATACGATTATAGGTCGTCCTAAAGTAAATATAGTTATCTGCAATTTCGAGGTAATTAGTTCATGATGAACCATATAATCCAATGCTTGGCGAGCTACAGTTAGTAGCAATAACGTGCTAAGAAGTGCTGCAGTAAGAGCTAGCGTGAGTAGGGTTGCAACTCCTCGTTGTTGCAGGTAAGTTCGTTTGTGTTGAGCAGACATTGGATCAGCTAGATCAAAATTTTTTAATAATGACATCATTCCATTACTAGAAAGATATAGTGAGTAAATGACTCCAAAAGATAAGAGGCCACTTCTTTGCTTGTTGAGTGTATCTTGAATAATAGGAGAAAGTGCTTCGTATACTGTTGGAGGCATCATCTCTTTTAAGAATCCGATGAGTTTAGGAATTAGCTCTGCAATAGGAATATAGGGTATGAGTGTAAAAATAAAGATAATAGCTGGAAATATGGCCAATGTTAGATGGAATGCTACTGCATATGAGCGTTCTAGTGTGTCATTTAAATGAACTTTTTGCCATAACTCTTTGAAGATTTTCGATAACATGTCATGAAGATATATCTAGGTAAAAAATTTTAAAAGAAATTTTTACTGAAGAATTCTAATATTAACTCTTAGGCTGTACACATAGCATGTCTATTTAGATCTAGTTGATAACGCAAGCATTCTTCTGTATTTCTTATACTTTTCTGCATTTTTTTTATGTTCTTCAAAGTTTTTGGCAAAGTAGTGATAACCGGACGAATCGTCTTTGGTCACAAAATATAGGTAATTATGAGGCTTATAGTTGAGTATGGCATCTATTATTGCGATAGATGGTATTGTAAGAGGACCTGGAGGGAGTCCCTTGTATTTGTAAGTGTTATAAGGAGAGTCAATATGTGTATATGCACGTAGTACTCGTTTAGATGAGGGATTGTTAACTATATACAGCAGGCTGGGGCAAGCTTGAAGTTTCATTCCTCTTTTTAGACGATTTATATAGACTCCGGCTATAATGGGAGCCTCATCTAGTTTATTAGTTTCTTTTTCTACAATAGATGCCAAAATAGATACTTGTATAGGTGTCAGATTGAGTTGTTGTGCTTTTTTTAAACGCTCTTTTTTCCAAAAATTTTGATGTTCATGATACATTTTTTTGAATAGTTCTTGAGCTGAAATAGTCCAATATACATTGTAGGTGTTTGGGATAAACATAGTTGAAATGTTCTCTGTAGTAAAACCATAAGGTTGCAAGAAGTCTGGATTATTCAATAATGCTTGAAAATCTGTAGCATTTATTGCCAAGTTTTGTGTGATTTTTGTAGCTAACTCCTCTTTTGTATCTATTTTATTTAAAATAATGTTGACTGGTTCTTGTATACCAGCTCTCATAATTTGGATAGCTTGCCAATTGCTCATACCGGGAAACAATCTATAAGCTCCAGGCAATATTCTTTTATCGTAATGAATTAGGCGGGCTAACCACTTAAAAGTAGTCGTATCAGTTATATACCCTTCTGTATATAAGGTTTTTTGGAGTGTATTAAAGGATGTTTTAGGATATATAAAGAGCAATTTAGAAGGCTTGCCTAGTAGAATATTCGGTTTTTGTATAATTCTATAACCAAGCACAGAAAAATACAATATTAGCATTAAAACTATACTTAGTAATCCTACAAATAATTTTCTTGAGGGCATATAAAATTAAAGTTATATTCTATGCATGCTATTGCATAGAATTATTTTGAAAATTATAACAGTGTCTTAAGAGCGAATTCTATTGCAAAAATATAATATTCATAGTAATATTGCCTAAAATTTATTCCTCCTTAGCTCAGTTGGTTAGAGCATCTGACTGTTAATCAGAGGGTCGCTGGTTCAAGTCCAGCAGGAGGAGCATCTTTATTATGAAGTTTATATTAATGATAAAAGTTTATCTAACCTTTTCATAATCAGGAAAATTCACACTTCATATTTTTAATCCAGATTACCTATCTATTAATTTTTTAGCTAATTTATATTCCTACTTATTTGAGCTAGGGTTATAACATTATAATTTGTTTATTACTTACTTTTAGTAGAATTAAATTTTACCCAGGGCCACCTGTAAATAGCTGATAAAAAATGGATATGACTACGGATAAACTTATGGAACGACATAGAGGAGAGATTTTAGAAGCAGTTGTGCGCAAAAGTCCCTATTCTATAAAGACCTTGGCAAAAAAGCTAGGTATTAGTAGAACTACGCTTTATAATAAGTTTAAAGAATATAATTTAGACTATGATTTTTTGATTTTAGTAAGTAATGTGTTGCATTATGATCTTAAATCAGAAATTCCTGAACTTGATACTAAGATTGTATTACCGATGAATCAACAGAATCATAAGGTGCGTGCGATTGAAAAACAATATATTGAGCTATTAGAACGGTATCAACGGTTATTTAGCTTTTTAACTAAAGTTACGCATAAGCATGGGTTAGATCGTATGAGAAAACAGATAGATAAGATCATTGAAAAAAATATTTTATGAGCTAATTATATAAATTGTAGCCATCCATAATCCCTAATCCTGATAAATAATCTAATAAAAAACTTACGTAATCTTTATAATGCATGTCAGCATGGAAGCCTAAAAAATATTTAGGACAACATTTTCTAAAAGATCTTGATATAAGTAAACAGATTGTTGAGGCGATCAAATTGCCTCTCCAGGATCCATCATCAATTGTATTAGAAATAGGTCCTGGGAAAGGTGCTTTGACACATTTTCTCGTTCAAAAGCAATTTGCTAATCTATATTTAGTAGAAATAGATAGCGAACTAGTTTCTTATTTGCTAAAAACTTATCCAATATTATCGAATCATATTATTGAAGCTGACTTTATTAAGTTAGATCTTACCAAAAGGTGGGTTGGTCCTATTAGCGTAGTTGGGAATTTTCCATATAATATAAGCTCTCAAATTTTTTTTAAACTGCTACAGCATCGAGATCAGGTAAAAGAAATTGTATGTATGGTACAAAAAGAAGTTGCAGAACGTATCATAGCCCAACCAGGGAGTAAAGCGTATGGGATCCCCAGTGTATTTTTACAGGCATTTTATAATATCAACTATCTTTTTACAGTAGGGCCAGATTTATTTATGCCGCCTCCTAAAGTCAACTCTGCTGTAATACGATTAGAGAGAAATGAGTTACAACAGCTTCCTTGCAATGAAAATCTCTTTTCAAAGCTGGTTAAGCTGGGATTTCAACAACGTAGGAAGAAGCTTAAGAATGCCTTAAGTGCAATGATTTTGCCTGCTCATCTCGTAGACTTACCTCAATTAAATCAACGTGCTGAAGAACTTTCTATCAGTGATTTCATCGCCTTAACTCAGGAAATAGGTGCTCATATAGCGTAGATATATTAGAGTTCTTGCATAATCGTCGCCTTGAGTCCTCTGGGTTCGTCAGTAATTGGTTCTTCCTATTTACTTCATGTGACTGTCAGGAGGAAACTCCTGACAGTCCATTGGAGTGTCGGGAATAATTCCCGACACCACAGCTCCGGTTTCTCACAAATTCCTTCCTGCCTGGCGAACTCAATTCTTGGTTATGCAAGAACTCTATTTACTTCGTTTCATGTAAGCAGCACGTTAATATAAAAAGGGTATACTAAATAAAAGTATACCCTTTTTCATACTAAGAAATGGAGAGGAGAATCTATTCTTCTTCTTCCTCTTCATTGCTCCTTCTGCTGCGTCCTGAAGCATATCCACCTGCTCGGCCTCTTTCAGCCATACCCTCATGACCTGCTTTTTCAGCGGATGCATGCCCACCTGCTCGACCTCTGGCAGCCATACCCTCATGTCCCGCTTTTTCAGCGGATGCATGCCCACCTTTACTCGCTATTTCTTGCACTTTTTTATGGGGCATAGAAGCAAATCCACGATTTTGGGAATTGTTGCTATTACCATTCTTTCCTTGAATGTTATGTTTGTTTTCCATATTGTTCTCTTTGTTTTATGGTTAATAATATTTGCTTGTCACGTCCAAAATACAAATTATTTATTTTAAAGCAATATAATCATCAAATAATATTTATAAAAAATTAATAATAACCTAACAAGCAAATATTGATACTTTATTTTTGATAGTTTAAGTGATGGTTTAAAAATTATTTCATTTCGTTATATCGTGAAGATCTCTGAAATACTGCAGGAAGTACTTTTAGATCATTTTGTCCATCTTTAACTCAAGCTTTTGCAAAGCTTGTGCACTATCTGCTTGGTTCATTTTTATTTTTTAATTCTATACAAAGTGAAGTAGGCAATCAGTAGCCTGCTTTGATAATTAAATATTGTTTTTGATCTTTCATTCGTTCTATCGTGTTTTGATGAACAAAAATCAATTAGAACTGAAGTCTATGGGATGATATGTTGTAGATAAAATTTTTTTATGGGATGCTTAATGATTTTCATTTTTCGGGATGGGGAAGTACTTAAAACAATACGCCAAACAGTATGAAAAGGGAGAATAATAATCAATTAGTCAGCTATTTGATAGCGTGTAAGATGCGGCATTCAGAGTCAGTTATTGCTGCTTTTAAAGCAATAGATAGAAAAGATTTTGTTGGGTCTAATAATCTAGAAGAAGCTTATGAAGATTATGCCTTATATATTGGTCACAATGCTACAATTTCACAACCTACTACTGTTGCTTTTATGTTAGAAAAGCTAGGAGCAGTTCCAGGAGATATCGTATTAGATATTGGCGCTGGTTCAGGGTGGACTACAGCGCTGTTGGCTGCAATAGTAGGCGAGTATGGTAGGGTGTATGGAGTTGAAATAATTCCTGAATTAGTAGAATTTGGACAGCATAACCTTGGTAAATATAATTTTCCCCATGCAACCATTGAGCAAGCTACTGAGCAATTAGGCTTGTCAGACAGGGCCCCATTTGACCGAATACTGGTTTCTGCTGCCGCTAATAGCCTATCTAGTGAATTGGTAGAACAACTTAGAGTAGGAGGCAGCTTAATCATACCTATCAAATCAGCTATTTGGAAAGTCAATAAAAGTTTAACTTCTGAAATCGCTATAGTTAAATATCCTGGATTTGCATTTGTACCCTTACAGTAATCAATAATTTTTCGTCATGTTCTTCTAATATTTTTATCTGATAGACAACTAAGTAGTAAGATCGAAGCAAATAAATATAAATTACTTACTTATTTTTAATTCGCCCCTTCAATGAAAGGGCTTGTAAGGGATAAGTTTAGCTGTTAAATTAATTTTTGCTTAGGCTGAGTCCCTAAAGATTAAAATTGATAAAAACCCATTATAATTGTCATATAATTTTAAGATAAAATGATATGGCAAGATTAGTAATCAATGCTGTTATGTGGGAAAAGCTGTCTCCTTTACCACCTCCTCCAAAGGTAGACATGGCAAAGATGATCGGATGTTTTTAGAAGCTGTATACTGGATAATAAGAACAGGAGCTCCTTGGAGGGATTTGTCACCTGAATGTGGTCGTTGGAAAACAGTATATAATCGTTATAACAACTGGATAAAAAGAGGCTATTTGGATAAAATACTAGAAGCCTTAAAAAAAATCTGGAGACCAAGAAACACATATGATTGATGCAAGTATCATACGAGCTCATCGGCATGCAGCAGGAGCCAGAGGCGAACAAGATAAGCAGGGGTTGGGCCGTAGTTGTGGTGTCTTTTCTTCTAAAATACACGTAAAAATAGATGGAAAAGGAAGACCTTTAGAAATAATTATAACAAAGGGACAAAACTGAGATATAGGTCAAGCTTTAGATCTTGTAAAGGAAGCTAAATGTGAAAATTTGTTGGCTGATCGAGGGTATGATAGTAATCAATTCCGTTCGGATTTAAAGAAACAAAGAATTAATAGTATAATACCAGGAAGGAGGATAGAAAAGAAACAATAGAATATGATCAAAATTATATAAAAGAAGAAATGCAGTAGGAAGATTTTTTGGTCAAATAAAGGAATTTAGACCAGTAGCTACCCGCTATGATAAAACAAGTATGATGTACAAAGGAACCGTTGTATTAGTTTCCATTGGTATATGGCCCAAAGTTAGGGAGACAGCCTAGGATGGGTTTTTATACTGCAGCAGCCAAAATAACAGCCTGTAATCTGGCATTTGCCTATATATAGATTGTACTGGGACCAGGCAAATGTCTTCCAACAGCAGTTAAAGAAGATTAGCTTTACAAGTCTAGTTTTATAATTTTTTTCTTAGACCAGGCTTTCAAAGCTTTTTTACCCTCATCTCCAATTCTGTTGTCTCCCAAAATCAGGGAAGTGAGGGCAGTCAGATTGCCACTAGCAAGGGCCTGTGCTCCGGCAGCTTCAATGCTGTTGGATTTCAAATTCAGGGAAGTGAGGGCAGCTAGATTGCCACTGGCAAGGGCCTGCACTCCGGCAGCTCCTATGCTGTTTTTTCCCAAATCAAGGGAAGTGAGAGTAGTCAGATTGCCACTGGCAAGGGCCTGCACTCCGGCAGCTTTAATGCTATTGGATCTCAAATCAAGGAAAGTAAGATCAGTTAGATTGCCACTCGCAAGGGCCTGCACTCCGGCAGCTTTAATGCTATTGGATCTCAAATCAAGGAAAGTAAGATCAGTTAGATTGCCACTAGCAAGGGCCTGCGCTCCGGCAGCTCCTATGCTGTTGTTATACAAATCCAGGGAAGTGAGGGCAGAGAGATTACCACTGGCAAGGGCCTGCGCTCCGGCAGCTCCAATGCCGTTGCGTCCCAAATTCAGGGAAGTGAGTGCAGGCAGATTGCCACTAGCAAGGGCCTGCGCTCCGGCATCTCCAATGTTGTTCCATTCCAAATGCAGAGAAGTGAGGGTAGCCAGCTTGCCACTAGCAAGGGCCTGCGCTCCGACAGCTCCAATGTTGGAGCGTCCCAAATGCAGGGAAGTCAGGGCAGCCAGCTTGCCCCTAGCAAGGGCCCGCGCTCCGGCACCTCCAATGTTGTTGCGTCCCAAATCCAGGGAAGTGAGGGCAGCCAGCTTGCCACTAGCAAGGGCCTTCGCTCCGGCACCTCCAATCCTGTTGGATTCCAAATTCAAATGCTTAATTCTCGTAGATTGAGAGAGAATAAGCATCTCTTCATCTTTCAATTGACATTCTTTAAGAATCAGCGAGGAGAAAGGAACTTGTAGCAGTACCTGACAAGCTTTTTTGTCTAATTTCTTTCTTGATAAGTCTAGTGTTTTCTTGTCTCTTGCCATAAAAGCAGCAGCTCTCCAAGCATCGCAAACCAAAGAAGAT
>MKUM01000043.1 GCA_001897825.1 Candidatus Amoebophilus sp. 36-38 | reverse complement strand
CAACTTTTTCACTTAAATATTGATACCTTTACCAAGGGACTAAACATCTAATGAAAGCACTGATAAAAATAGAAGCGGAAGGATCACCCAAAGGAATAAATGGTTAAAAAGTAAACTAGTAGAGGGAGCTTGGGCAGCTAGCCATAGTAAAGATACCTATTTGCAAAGTAAGCATAGATCTTTAGTAGGAAGAAAAGGGCCTAAGAAGGGGTCGCCTCAGTATTCGGAATTTATAGCACGTTAAGGGTAAGGTGAGTTAATAAGGTATATTATTGCTTTGAATATACAGTATTGCTGCTTGGTGGTCTTGCTGGAAACCTAAAATACCATACTTAAGCCCTTGAGCTTTCAAATAACATGCCCACCGTTCTCCTTGATATGCTTCTGCTTCAATCCAAGTTTTCAATCGGATAGTTTTTTTTCTTGTATAACCATATCTACCTCGAAGAACCCCTTCTATTTTCCTTTTTATGGCTTCCTTATTGCCTTGCTTGGCTAAATGATCATTGAAAGCAATAGCAGCTTGTGGATTTTTTTTGTAGCCATGCCAACCGTTGGAGAGCCCCTCTATTTTCAGCCTAATAGCTTCTTCATTACCTTTGCCAACCAAAGAATCAATCAAAATAATAGCATTTTCTAGCCCCTTCTCATAACCATTCCGCCCAAAAATATGTCCGGTTATTTTTAGAGTAATAGCTTTCTTATGACCCTGCTGGGCTAAAACATCATTTAAGTTAGCAGCAGCTTTGGGATTTTTTTCATAACCATACTTACCAGCAAGGAGTGCTTTTATCTTTAGACTGATAGTTTCTTGATGGCCTTGTTCAACTAAAGAATCAATAAAGATAACAGCAGCTTGTGGATTCTTTTCGTAGCCATACCAACCATTAGAAAGTCCATCTATTTTCCGCCTAATAGCTTCTTCATTACCTTTGCCAGCCAAAGAATCAATGAACACAGCAGCAGCTTTTAGATCCTTTTTATAGCCATAGCCATTGAATCCAGTAAATCCCTGCATTTTACGTCCAATAGCTTGCTGGTTACCTTGTTCAATCAAAGACTCATTTATAGCAACAGCAGCAGCACAATCTCTATCATATCCATGCTGGCCATAAATAAGTCCAGTTATTTTCCGCTTGGTAGCTTCCTCGTGACCTCGCTCAGCCAAATATTTATATAAAGTATTAACAGCTTGTGGATTCTTTTCATAGCCATACCAACCATTAACAACTCCCTGTATTTTTCGATCGATAGCTTTCTGATTACCTTTTTCAATCAACAAATCATTTAAAGCAATGGCATGTTTTGTATTTCTTTCGTAGCCATACTTACCCTTAGTAAGGTTACTTATTTTCCACCCAATAGCTAATTCATTGCCTTGTGCTGCATATTCATCTATTATTTTTTTGCTTGTGTGATTAATTAATAAATTCTGACACATACTAAAGGGATGGCCTTCATTGAGCTTATACTTTTCCACTAAATTGGCAATCGTAGAAAGATCAGAGAGGGTGTTCACATGTACTCGTAGCATATGTTTCTTAGCCTGCTCTCTAGTAGCGTCACTAGCTGGATAATCTCCATGAATATGTAGGCGTACTACTCTCCACAAAGCAGGATCTTCACTTAACATAAGCCAATACTTGCATACTTGGCTTGCATGGGCAATATCTTTAACCGATAACATACTAAAAACTTGTAGCATCACTTCATCAGGCAGTTCTATGTCAGTAAAAACAGTATGATTTTGCTCTGTTAACTCATTTTGGTGTTTTTGATTAGTATCTATAGGGTTAAGTCCAGTATCACAAGAACTTAACAGCAAGACAATTATAAAAAGAAGCATAGAAATTAGTCGAAGCATCATGTACTACTATTTAGAATAGTTAATGGTCATTCAATACATTTTTATTTTATAAAAATGTACAAGCAAGATAGCGTATTTTGTTTAATTCATGCTAGCATCATTTGTTATTATTGGGATCATCAGTGAGTCAATGATAGGCTATTGGAGGGAGTTAAGAAAAATCTATCTTAAGGCAGGAAAAATCCACGTCATACTAGATCAAGGGCATTATAATACGAGTAAAGAGACGAAAAAAGGGGAAAAGCAGCAGTAGTATTCATGGACAATGCACACTTTGTGCATTCAGTATACACAGGTTTTGTGTGATGTATAAGTAGGATATTTATTGGCTCTGCTTCTGGAAGAAGAAGGCTGAATGTACTAGGGGCCATTGATGCCTATAGCAAGCGATTATTTACCCTTACTAATCAAAGTTATATTAATGCAAATACGGTTTGCGAAATGTTAGCCAAATTGGCCCTAGATTATGGTAAAATTCCACTAACGATCGTATTGGATAATGCTCGGTATCAGGAAAGGTGAGTTAGTACAAAAAAAGCAGCTGAACTAGGCATAGAGCTTTTATATTTGCCACCTTATTCCTTACATTGATCACGGTTAAATTCAATTTTCATAATTTTTAAATAGGTAAAATAGGGCTAAAAAAGCAGTTTAGAATT
>MKUM01000042.1 GCA_001897825.1 Candidatus Amoebophilus sp. 36-38 | reverse complement strand
AATATAAATATAAATATACCTATTACGTAGTTTTATAAGGAAGTTAGGGTTTAAGGACTCGTTCACTTGCTTGAGTACCCGTTTGATCCTATTCTCTATTTGTTGGGGAGTTATATGCCTATTTTTATCTAAAATAGGGTTATACCGCATAGCTACACCAAAGTGGCAATGAACCGATTAATCCGCTTAAAAGCTAATATTTTATTGATATCAAAAAAATATAATGGGTTAATGCCTTTAATGAGAATATATTCAACCTGAAAATTCACACAGTTCCAAATTAATAAAGTGTGGTGGAGCACGAGTTGAGAGAATCTTCTAAAAATAATATCACTATTTTTAACTAAAAAAATGGGTTATACTCCATCTAAGGACTGCCGAAGATTGATACGGCCAAAAGTGTGATACTCATATCATTGCCACTTTGGTGTAGCTATGCGGTATAACCCAGAAGAGGGCTAAAATTTTCACCTACCCAGTTTGTCTAAGCTCTTTTCACCACCCTACTGTAGCAGCACCTAAAAGGGATTTAGCGCTCTGTCCCTCGGAAAATTGCCAAGGAATTGGGGAAAAATAAGTTGCCCCTTTCATAGCATGGTATGCTAAAATAGACAAAAGTTATTTTTAATCATGAAACTTATTTTTCCCCAATTCCTTACGCCAACTTACCCACTGTCCTCGGGTCAGGTCGGCCAGCCAGCAAATTTTTTAACGCCCTCTTCTGCAAGGCGATTTTTAAAGCTTTTTCCTAGCTTTTAGTCGAGGAATAGCCCATGTATCCTTGGCGAATGACAGGACAAAATTAATGAAATGGTGTACTAGGAATTAGCTTACATATACTTCGTCCAAAGCATTTATTTATGCTTGGATTTCGGTATTATGATCTTCCTGAGCTTGTTGTACGCTACTTTCTTCTGCTTTAGGTGCTTTAGGAGTTTTGCTTGTTACCTTTTTAGAACCTGCTTTGGAGACCTGATTTTTTGAACCTTTTGTGCTAGTCTGTGGTTTAGACTTGGGAGCTGCTTCGATTACAGCAGGCTCTTTGTCACTTGCCTTATTGATGGTTTTGAACTTAGCAGGCTTTTGTGCTTTGGATTGTTGCCAAGCCAGTAACTTTTTATCTGCCTCTTCTTGCGTGATCGCACCTTTTTTAACCCCTAGCTGCAAGTGTTTTCTTAGCAGAATACCTTGAGATGATAATATAGATTTAACTGTATCAGTGGGTTGAGCTCCATTAAATAGCCATTGAACTATTTTATCTGCTTCTAATGTGATGGTGGCAGGATAGGTATTTGGATTATAATTGCCTACCTTTTCTATGAAACGTCCATCTCTAGGCGCTCTTTGAGAAGCGACTACTATATCATAAAGTGCTAATTTCTTACGTCCTCTTTTTGATAGTCTTATTTTTACAGCCATGTTCTAAAATGTTCAACAGATTTTTACTGCTACTTAGTTCGTTAAATGATAAAATATAAAATGTGTTTAATACTTCAATTAGCTTATAGTTATGGGTTCTACAGATACAAAAGATCTCCCTTTATATCCTTTTCTAAAGGAAACGGTTCCTTCGAGAAGTGCATAAATGGTATGGTCTTTACCTAAGCCTACATTTTTCCCTGGATTATGCTGGGTACCTCGCTGTCTAACAATGATGTTACCTGATACAACGTGTTCTCCTCCAAACTTCTTAATACCTAACCGTTTACTAGCGGAATCTCTACCATTGCGGGTACTTCCTCCTCCTTTCTTGTGTGCCATGGTGTATTTATTTTAAAATATTTTCGATTAAAACCTTGGTATAGCCTTGACGGTGTCCTTTCTTTACCTTATAACCTTTTCTTCTCTTTCTTTTAAAGACAATAATCTTATCTCCTTTCACATGTTCTAAAACTTTACCTTCAGCTTTTGCGCCTGATACAATGGGTGAACCTATATGTATTTTCTCTCCATCTTGTAAAAGTAAAATTTTATCAAATAGAACAGCGGAACCTACTTCTTGCTCCATTTTAGGAGTATATATATATTGATCTCTAGTTAGTCTAAACTGTTTACCAGCTATCTCTGCAATTGCGTACATGTGTTATAAGTTGGGATAAAACTTCTAAATGGATGTAAAGTTAATATTTAGTGAGCGAAGTAAAAAATAACTTTTGCAAATTAATGCTCTTTTTAGATTTTTTTTAATGGATAACTTAGTTGTCTGTTATTTTTTGAAAGTTAGACCTAAACTTACATAAGGTAAAGTTTTTATTTGTTCTATTGCAATGTGCTATCAAGGTCTCTCTTTAGACTTTATTTAATGGTGGGAGTTACCGCCCGACATCACTAATAATGATTTTAAATTATTTATGTTGAGGTGTTTCTACAAGTTTTCCTCATAATTAGCGTCTAGCAAAGTACTTTAAGAAGTTGATTTGGGCCTAAATAAGTTGGAGTACGTGCCTGGGGTCATACTTCGAGTTGATTTACTTTGAAATTTGCGCAGCAGGGTTTGGGTAAGAGTAGTGCTTGGAAGATTATTATTCTGAGTTGATATATTTGCATTTGGGGCTGTATCATTATCTATCTCTTTATCAGAAAATGAGAGCGAGCGAGGTTGTTTTTTTCTGGTCTCACGTTTAAGCTTTTTTTGTGTTTTGAGTCGGTCAGGAGTTTTGGTAATTTTTGAAACCTTAGTAGCAGTCTGGTTATTCTTATTTTCTTCAAGTTCTTTAATAATTCTTGTAGCGATTTCTTTGGTCTCTAATACTAGTTGTCCATCTGCCAATGTAGTAAGTATACTAAGCCAGCTTTCCATTTTCTTTGTTGGACCTGAGTCATTATCTTGGTTAGGAGTAGTTTCAGCTTCCTCAGCAAATTTCTCTATTTGTTTTTTTGCATAATTTAAGGAAATTGTAATAAGATCGTCTATGCGTATAACCAACTTATTAAGGTTGACAAGTACTTGATTCCTGAAGTCATTTATTAGATTAACCATCAAATAAACTTCCTGATTCATATCATTATACTGATCTTCGATATCTTGTATTATAGGTTCAATACTTTCTTGGAGAGCTTTGAGTGAATTTTGACTTGTGATAAGCTGGCTAATATTCTGATAGAAAATATATGGATCATCAATTTGTTCATTGATTTGGGCGTTGATATTTTCTTGAAGTACAAAAACTTCCTCGAGATGCTCGGGTATTATAATCGCTGCGATGTCTCGAACGAATTGTAGTTCTTTGTCATTAACCCAAACTAATGTAACCTTATCTAGTGGTTGATTATTATTTTGTATTTCTAATATTACTTCAATACAATATATAGTAGTATTAATATTAAGATGTTCTGCTAATTCTAAATCAAAATCCACAATTTGGCCTTTTTCTAGTTTATCTAAGTCTAAAATATCTTTTAAACTAATCTCAATATTATCTTTAATAATGTCTCTGGTACCAGTTAATTTGAATTCTGCTCCTTGATTGTTGGTAAGATGCACCTTTATTTTGTCTAGATTGGTTAAAGGGCCGTTATTCTTTATACTAAAATGAAGAATTTCTTGATCCTTAAAAGATTTTTTTTCGGTTATAATCTGCATGGAAATTGGCTGATTTTCCCATCTTACCGTTTGCTTAGCCAGTTCAGCATTACCTCGTTTGGCAATAATAGTAACAGTGGCGTTACCTTCCCCTTTTGCATTAGCTAATCTAAACTGAATAGGATTTGTTGGTGTATTTGGGCGTAATAAATTATCTCCAATTAATTGGTTTAAATCCACACTATTCCCAACCTCACTATTATCTGATTTTAGTAAAGCAAATTCGATAGTATTGTTGCTTACTAATTGGATAGTAATACTTTTGGGGTCTATAAGCTCTGCAGTGCTTAAATTCTTTAACTTAAAAGTAGCTATGTTATCGTTTACAAAGTCACTTGATTCTTGAATAGCTAAGGTAGCTTCTTTCCAAGTTATTTGGATAGGTGAGGCATTGGGGATAGGCAGTCCTTTGTATGTAAGCTGTAGGCTAAATTGTGCGTCTTTGGCCGAACCAGCCTCAACGTATAATATTAGTTCATTACTTATATCGCCTATTAGTTTATTAACAGCTAATTCTCCTGGATTTTCTTCTTTATCAGCAGTATTCCAGAAATATGCTTCGTTGCCTAATTCATTGATTACAGCCAATTTTAATTTGGAAATGTCTATATTAGTTAAAAGGCGACTCTGCGGATCTTGTTCTATTCTAAATTTCACCTCTTGTTGAGCTCCTATTAAATTAAGAGGTGTTAGGGGAACTAGCTTTAGGCTAACTGGTCTTGCTTCAAAAGTTTCTATTTTTGTTTCCTGAGTTATGGGAGTTTCATTGTAAAGCAAATTAAATTGGAAGGTAGCTTTGTTAGCATATTTAAAATCTATCGCTAGTTGTCCATCTCCGGTTTCTCCGTTGTTCCCAGCTATGTCTCTTGGGTTTATTATACCTGTAGAGACGCCTTCTAATAGAACAGTCCTTCCGTCTGGATTTTCTTTTTCATTGCTTATATTACTGTACTGTAACTGGACATCAGAGGCTTTAGCAGTTCCTCTATTTTTTATATTATAAGTAATCATTCCAGTACTTGGATCGTAACTTAGCTTATCAATGTATAGGTCAACACCTTCAATATTAAACGTATGAGGTTTAGTTGTAATATATCTTCCTTCATAAACTAATTTAAATTCAAAATTGGCATTCTTATTCTTATTAAAATCTAGTTTGCCTAAAACGTGGGTTTCTATGGAAGATCGTGGGAGTATATTTAAGCTAGCTAAATCATTAATTTTTTTCTCTCCTGGTACTAATTCTTTTCCATTCAACTTTATCCCAGGGGTTGTAGTGCTATATTCTAACTTTAAATCTTTAGGAACTGTTGTGCCTAAATTTGTTATTCTATAAGTGATTTCTTGGTTAACTATATCATATTTAATTTGATCTAAAGCTAATATTCCGTCTGCTTCCCAAGTTACTGTGCCTGTGCCATTCTGAAGAGGATGCCCTTGTGCATCTAAGAGTTCTAAAGTGGCTACTAGTTTGGTAACGGTTGGTTCAGTAGTAAAGGTAAAATTTAATTTTATAGGCTCATCGTTCGGACTTAGCTTTTTAAGCGTGGTAAGGCTTGTTAGTTTTTCTTCAATAGGTTCAACAGGTGATACTTCTTTAAGCATGGGCTCGCTATCTTTATCTTTATATACCTCATACTCCACCCGATTGCCTGTGCTATTTTCTTCTTTTGGGAGGGAAATTCGTAATGTAAAGTCTTTTAAGGGTGTTGTTTTAGTGTTGTCAGAAAGTTTCAGAATAACTTCTGCAGTTTTATTAGAGCCAACCAGATTGGTCTTTGTTAACATCATTAGTAAACTTCCAGGTTGTTTTTCTTCTCTGGAATCTTCTTCTCTAGATTCTTCTTGTTTAGGCTTGTCTTTGTTACAATTGCAAGCAGTTATGTTGAATATACATATTAGTCCTACTAATCTTATTAGAATAGAAAGGCAACTGTATCTATTAATAATTCCTTTTAGTAAATACATAATAGTTTTTATAGTTAAGAGATATGATGTTTGGTTAGCCTGTTACAAAGTGTCCGCAAATTTATATATTGCTATACATAAATCCTAGTTATTTGGGCAATTTTTAGTTAAGGTCAAGTTTATTTGGATGTATAATTGTTTGTGTGGTTTGTAAAATAGAGATGTAAAGCATTGATATACAATAAAAATGCCTCACAAAAATTTTACATAAGTTATCTGTGAGATGATCATTTATCATATGGAGTTTTAGAGGTTTATACAATAGACTTCTCTGAAACCGTTGCCTTGAGTCCCCTGAGTTCGCCAGTAATGTGTTCAAAATCCTCATATTTGAGTGTCAGGAGGAAACTCCTGACACCACACTCCGGTTTCTCACAAATTACTTCCTGCCTAGAGAACTCAATTCTTGGTTTCATGAAGCAGTCTAATATAGGAAAGTCGATTTATTTATTAATTATCTTTCTTTTTGTCTACTTTTGTTCTCTATAACGATCTTGTTGTATAGGTTTTACAAGAAATAGCCTAATAACTCCTAAAAAATAATGAAACAGCTTACAGGTAAAACAGCTTTTATTACAGGTGCCTCTCGAGGTATTGGTAAAGCAATTGCCCACTCATTTGCCGAGCAGGGTGCAAATATCGTGTTCACACACCTTTCTAGCGTAGAACAGGGGCAAGTTACGGCTGATGAATTAAAGGTTCATGGCGTAGAAGTCCACGCTTATAGATCTGATGCATCGAATTTTAGTGCGGTCAATGACCTGATTCAAAAAATTGTCCAAGATTTTGGTCGGTTAGATATACTCGTTAATAATGCGGGAATCACTCGAGATAATTTGTTATTGCGTATGAGCGAGCAAGATTGGGATGAAGTCATGCAAGTTAACTTGAAGTCGGTATTTAATACCATAAAAGCTGTTACTAAGCCTATGATTAGTCAGCGTTATGGGTCGATTATCAATATCAGTTCTGTAGTAGGCATTAAGGGTAATGCAGGTCAAGTAAATTATGCTGCTTCTAAAGCCGGTATTATTGGCCTTACTAAGTCGGTTGCTTTGGAGTTGGGCTCTAGAAATATTCGGTGCAATGCAATTGCCCCTGGATTTATACAAACAGCTATGACCGAAGAATTATCTCAAGCAGCTACAGAGGAATGGGTTAAATATATTCCATTAAAACGAGTAGGAATGCCAGAAGATGTGGCAAATTGTGCTTTGTTTTTGGCTTCTGACACATCTAGCTATATTACTGGTCAAGTCATCCAAGTAGATGGAGGCATGCTTACTTAGTAGCATTAGAATTCTTGGTTATGCAAGAACTCTATCAATTAGCTGGATCATGCTATCCACGTTTTTTTCAATTAGCTGTTGATCTTCTTCTACTGTTTTTTTGATTTTTAGGCTATCTACCAAACAATCAAAAGCGACCATGGCTAATAGGTCTTGGATATCAGTTATACCAAATTTATCCCTATAGGCTTTTATTTGGTTGTTGATCAGTTCTCCTGCTTTCCTTACAGATGCTTCGTCGGTAGCCTGTACTTTCATGGGGTACTGCCTGTCATATATCCTAATTTTGATAGCAAGTTCTTCCATTAGTTAGACCTCTCTAATAAAGCTATACACTGATCTATATATTTGATATAACGCTCAAGCGTCTTTTTTATATCTTTATCTGGTTGATGGATTAGTTGTTGTAAGATAATATTTATTTTTTGGTTATCGTATTCTAAAGGGCGTTGTTGTTTTTGCAGTAGGACCGCATTTTTAAATTGAGCATTCTCCGCTTCTAGTTTTTGTATAGTTGATTTTTGTTGAATGTATTTTTCTTTTAGTTCAACTAGCTTGTTTTCTAATTCATGTATGTTGGCATGGAGTTGCTCCATAGGTGTATTTTATTCTCTAATAATAGCTCCTAATTTTTGCTGAAAAGTATGGATGAGGTCTGACATAACTTGGTGAATCGTTTTTTCATCTAGTGTTTTCTCTTGATCTTGCAAAGCAAAGGACAAAGCATACGCCTTTTTTCCTTCGGGCAAATTTGCTCCTTGGTATACATCAAACACATGCATATGTTGGATGCGTGGTTCATGCTTTTCTAACAGTATGTTTTTTATATCTTCAAATGCAATGGTACTATCTACTACCAACGAGAGATCTCTTTTTACAACGGGGAATTTAGATATAGGCTGATAATAGGGTGTTGGTATAGAGTAGGTGTTTAGCTGGTCCAGATCTATATCGGCGAAAAGTACAGGCTGTGTGATACCTGCAATTTCTAAATATTTATCTGTTACTTGTCCTATAGTAGCAAATACCTTGGTTTGATAAACGAGTTGTATACCTGCTTTATAACTAGAACTTTTTAACGGAACCGTATTAAAATGATGGATCCCACATTTTTCTAATAACTTACTTAACATGGTATTTAAATCTTGAAAAGTGACCGCTCTAGGTGGCCTAATCCAGTTGAGTGGCTCTATGTTCCCAGTAAGCCAAATGCCTAGTTTATTTCGCTCGATATATTGGGTATTTATATGATGATAGGTTTTCCCAAATTCAAAAAGTTTAAGGTCAAATTGTTTACGATTTATATTATGGGCTAGCACCTCCAATCCAGAAAAAACAAGCTTATCTCGTAGCATATTTAGCCTGTCACTAAGTGGATTTAAAAGTTTTATGGTTTCTCCGTTTTGGATAGTATGCTCGCTTATATCCCGATACTGATCGGTTGTTAGGGAATTCGTATAAATCTCTTGATAGCCATTGGCTACCAATATAGCACTAAGCGACTGTGTTAATTTATAGGAAGAGGAGGGTGTTGTTGTCGCTAAGAATGTACTACTTAAATGGTCTTGAAGTTGGATGTTATCATACCCATATATACGCAGTATTTCTTCCACGAGGTCTACTTCACGATTTACATCCACTCTGTATGGAGGTACAACAGCCGTAAAGCCCGCTTCATCTTCATTGATGGTGTCTATATCTAAGTTATGAAGTATATGATGGATAGTTTCTTTAGGTATATATTGGCCAATAACCTGTTGAATCTTTTCGTAAGCTACGTGAATACGCAACGATTCGATTGGGCGAGGATAACTATCTATCAGTGCTGAAGCTATTTTCCCTCCTGTTATTTCTTCAATAAGTAAGCATGCCCGCTGTAAAGCAACAACAGTTAGATTAGGATCTACACCCCTTTCGTACCTAAAGGCAGCATCTGTTTGTATTTTATGATGCTTGGCTGCATTTCGGATAGTTTGCGGAGAAAAATAAGCGCTCTCTAAAAAAATATTTTTTGTTTCCGTGCTTACACTAGTTGCCTTTCCTCCTAAAATTCCAGCTAATGCGATGTTATTATTTTTATCTGCTATTACAAGTTCTTGGCCGGTTAATTCTCTATGTATATTGTCTAGTGTAATTATTTTTTCCTCTTTTTGGCTTCTCCTTACATGAATTTCTTTACCAACCAGCTTATCATAATCAAATGCATGTAAAGGCTGTCCCAGTTCGTACATGACTAGGTTGGTTATATCAACAATATTGTTGATAGGATTTAGACCTATGGATTTGAGTTTATATTGGAGCCAGCGAGGAGATTCTTGGACTTGGACCCCCGCAATGGTTATACCGGAGTATCTGGGACAGGCATCTACATCATCAACAACGACTTGGATTGGCAACAGCCCTGTAGTAGGCGTTAGTTTAGCTAATAGGGGAGGATATTGTATGGGTCTATCTAGTAATGCACGCAATTCTCTGGCTACGCCTATGTGAGAGCAAGCGTCTATCCTGTTGGGTGTAAGGTCTATAGTGAGTATCGTATCGGGTTGTAAGTTAAAATAATCTTTGGCAGGTGTACCGGGAGGTAATGGTGTATCTAAAGCAAGTATTTTTTCATGATTAGGACCTAAGCCTATCTCATCTTCTGCGCACAACATTCCTTCAGATGCTTCTCCTCTAATTTTGGCCGCTTTAATATGAATCTGTTCACCTGTATAGGTATGTAAGGTTGTTCCAACAGGAGCTACTACTACTTTCTGTCCTATCGCTACGTTGGGTGCTCCACATACAATCGATAAAGGGTTAGCTGTACCGATATCGACCTGAGTTAGATGGAGTTTATCAGCATTGGGGTGTTTGGTGCAACCTATAATTTGCCCAATTAACATACTTGCTAAATTGCCTGGAATAGGTTCAAAAGATTGTATATGGCTTACTTCAAGGCCACTTTGTGTCAGAAGCTTAGAAATCTCTTCGGGTGTTTCTGAAAGGGATATGTATTCTTTTAGCCAATTAATAGAGAGTTTCATATTAGATTAAAACAGGAGTTGCGTTAGCCTGTACCTTTGTTTGTAAATAATTATCGATGAAATCATTTTTATGATGCGTATAAATATATGCTATTTGCACCATATTTTGGTTACTAACTTATTTTTTACTAACGAGTTGAATTACTTGAAACTCATTCAATTAAATAACCATGTGCTCATCAGCAAAACTAAAGTAGTTATCTTCTGTAAAGATGATATGATCTAAAATAGGTATGTCTAAAATTTTTCCTCCCTTTGTAAGTCGCTCAGTTAATTTAATATCTAATTCGCTTGGGTTAGGATTATTTGAAGGATGGTTATGTACCAGAATGATGCTGGCAGCATGGTGGTCAAGAGCTATTTTGAAGAGGACTTTAGGGTCTACAGCCAATTGCGCAGATCCTCCGCTACTAACCAGATGTTTTTTAATAACGTAGTTAGTACGTGTTAAGAGGATAATCCAAAATTCTTCTGTAAGCTTGTCAGACAACTCCGTCTTCATCAACTCATACACATCGCGAGAACTATCTATTTTAGGTTTGTGTAATTTATCGTTTGTTTTTCTTCTCCTTCCTAATTCCATGGCACTTACAATGGTCACAGCTTTGGCTTCGCCTATCCCTTTAAATTTTTGCAGTTCTTTTACAGAACGCTTAGCCAGCTCATTTAAGTCATTGTTATGTTGCTTTAAAATAGCTTGTGCAAGTCCCACAGCACTTAGGTTTTTTGTGCCTGAACCCAGTAGAATACCTATGAGCTCTGCCTCGCTTAATGCATGAGTCCCTTTTTGGATTAGCTTTTCTCTAGGGCGATCTTCTTTCGCTAAATCCTGTATCTTCAAGTAAGATACCTCTTTAATTGAGGTGGGTAATTTGTTATTTTCCACAACTAGGCATCTTTAAAGAATTAGAATAAAAGTCTATTATCTTTTAAATAAAAAAAACCTTACAGACGTCTTGTAAGGCTTTTTATTTCCCTAGGTTTTTTATAAACGACTAATATGCTGGGCTAGCTTTGATTTTGTATTAGCAACCTTATTCTTGTGCAGTATATTGCGCATAGCAGATTTATCAAGCATAGCAACGATCGTTTTGAAGAGTGTTTCGGCTTGTTGTTTATCTTTAATCTGTTTGAGCTGTTTAATAGCTGTTCTACAGGTCTTTAATTGGTACCTGTTTCGTAAGTGTTTGGCTTCATTAGCCCTTATTCTTTTACGTGCTGATTGGTGATTTGCCATCGTTTTAATCTATAATAGTTGGTTATATATACCTTGTATCAGGTGATGTGCACGAATTTATGATTAAATAGGCTCAAAAAAAAGTTTCTAGCACCTAAGTTAAAATTATTTGCATTAAAAAGTATACGCTATTCTAAAGTCTAAATATTCCATACCAGTATAGTGATAAAATACGGGTTTCTTTTCTAGATTTCGTGGAAATATAGCAGTTTTTAGATTTACACCTACATATAGATAATCAGTGATTCTATAGTTTAGACCAAGACGTACGTATAATAAATTCATGAAGTTGAAGAAAGGTGAATTGAGATCTGGTAGCCCATTGTTTAAGGCATAGATACCTGCATATTGCCCAAATATCAATTTGCCCCATAAAAATTCATGTCCAACTAGAAAACTGGCCTGTAAGTTATTTTTTTTAACAGATCTTTCTATTTCTTTTTTTAACGCGAAGTCTTTCATCCACTCAGTTCCCAAGACTATTGCCTGGTTGTTAAAAATTCTAAAACTCCATTGTGCATATAATCCCCCTAAATAATAATATTTAGAAGTATCTAGACTATCTGCTGAGCTGTTTGGGTCTACGTCTTTTGAATTAGGAGTGGGTTGTGGTTTCCTAAATGAGCTAAAAAAAGCAATATCTATTCTAGTCCTTCTGTTAAGATTTAAAATTCTTTCTGGATGATAGTCACTAGGATTAAATGTATAACTACAGCCTAAACTGGCTGTGTAAATTTCAATTGTTTTCTTTTTTACAGGAGTATCTGTGTCCTCATCCGACTTAATAGTAGTTAGTTCTGGAAGGTAGTCAAGACCTAAACTGAAATTGAGGTGCCATTTAGGGGTTATTCTATACTTTACTAATATATCAAATATTAAGTTAAGACTTGGACCTTGCCTAAAAGGATCTACGTCAGCGGCAGACATAGTGGTTTCTTCTTCCTCACCTTCTTCATTTTTCTTCGGTTTAATAGAGCTAAAAGCACCAGGCATATTCAAATAGGCAATACCAATACCAAATCTAGGTAATATTTCCCAGCCACTCAGGTGATTGTAATTGGGCTCTATATAGAAAATACTACCTACTATATGGCCTTTCTCAATGATATTATTAGCGGTTATGTAATCATATTTGATCAATACGCCTAGCTTGGGATAACAATCAAAATGTTCCCAGATCCATTTTTTAGGATAAAGTAGGCTGATATCGGTTCTTCCTCCTAAGGCTAGTAGAAATCTAGTACTTGGTTTGTCCGTAGCTATATCTAATAACTCCATGGGCATAACCACTCCTATATGTGGGTTTACTTGAACAGCGAGTGGATAGTAATACCAGGGTTCTTGCTGGCGGTAACTTTTATAGGATTGTTTAGCAGAATCATAATTGATAGTTAGGCCGTTTACTGCTTGATAGCTCGTGCAGCAGATCAAGAAAATACACAATCGTATAAATATTCTAAGCCTTGTATAGGTTGCAGGCATGATTTAAAATAGGTTATATATAGCTACTACTTAACTAAATTAAGCATTTTTCTATTAAAGAATTTAATTTATCAAAATTTTAATTTGCCCAATTTAAGGCCAATTCTTTGGATCTACCTTTTTAAAAAAGAATTTTTTATTAGAGTTCTTTCCAAGCCGTCGCCTTTGGCCCTCTGGGCTCGTCAGAAAGTGTGTGTCAGGGCTCCAGCCCTGACACATTTGAGTGTCGGGAGTCGCTCCCGACACCACAGCTCCGGTTTCTCACAAATTCCTTTCTGCCCAGGTAACCAAATTCTTGGTTTGGAAAAGAATTCTATTTTCCTGTATTTTACGTAAATGTTTATTTTTATCTTTAATGCACATTTGTATGTATAGGGCTACATCTAAAAATATAACTATTTCAACCATCAAATACTAATCTATATTATATGAAAATTAAATTTATTTGGATGTATTTGTTATTAGTTTCTTTCAGCGTAAATGCATTAGCATGGGGATTTGAAGCTCACCGATATATCAATAGGTGTGCAGTATTTACCCTGCCGCCTTCTATGTTTACCTTTTACAAATATTACCTGGGTTATCTTACTGAAAATGCTGTAAACCCGGATAAGAAGCGTTATCTGATAGAAGGAGAGGCTGCTCACCACTACATAGATCTAGAATATTATGGAGATAATCCGTTTAATAAGTTACCTCAAAACTGGAATCAGGCAATTCAGCAATATGCAGCGGATACGTTGTTAGAAAATGGAATATTGCCCTGGCATATTTATCTGATGAAACATAGGCTGACTGCAGCTTTTCGTAACAAAGATATTCAGCAAATTTTAAAGCTTTCGGCTGATATAGGTCATTATATTGCTGATGCCAATGTGCCCTTGCATACGACCCAAAACTATAATGGGCAATTAACGAATCAACATGGAATACATGGATTATGGGAAACTCGTTTGCCAGAATTATTTAAAGAAACCTATAACATTTTTATAGGCCAAGCTACTTATGTCGAGGATCCTCAAAAAGCAGCTTGGGATGCAATTATGCAGGCACATGCTGCAGTAAAAGATGTATTGAGATTAGAAAAAAATCTTTCTCAGAGCTTCAATAAGCTAAACAAATTTAGCTTTGAAAAGAAGGGGAAAAGCCTTAGGAAAGTATATTCTGAGGCTTATGCAACAGTTTATCATGAACTGTTGGCTGGGCAAGTAGAACGTCAGATGAGGGCTTCTATTAAAATGGTGGGTGACTTCTGGCTAACTTGTTGGATAGATGCGGGAGAACCTGATTTAAATGAGTTACTAGGTGTGAATTTGGCAGAAGAATCTAAAGAGGAGCCTTTCAACCAATTACAATTACAGGTACGTGAATGTGGAGATTGAAATAATCAAATTGATAGTTAATACTTAGAAATATCAACAGAAGAGATATGAATAGCTTTCCATGTATAAACACCTTTTATTATTTCTATGTCTTCTAGCACCAGAATATATGCTGGGTATCATCACCCCAACATTTGGTGCATAGAATTTAGCTAGAAATGAATGTAAAAAATCCTTGTCTAAGAATCGTTTCTGCATATCTTTGGATATTACTACTACTAAAACAATAATGAGCTAAGCACTAATTTTTAACATTTACTCACGCTTTATGAATTACCTTTTTCAATTATTGATCTACATGTTGATAGTGGTTGTGTTGCTATCAGGTTGTTCTAATAAAGATGAACACAATGATCTTCCTGATTTAGATAAAAAGCAACAGACAATAAACACTTCTTCAATAAGTGACAACCATAGTGTGGAAGAGAAACGGATTCTAAATCTCGATAATGATTCATGTGAGAATAAAACGGAAAAGAAAACATCCCGTAGACGGCGTAAAAAGAAGCCCAGCGTACATGCTGAAATTGTTGAGCTAGGCTGCCCCGAACAAAAGAGCGACACATCAAATATAACAAATAACCCTATCTGTGATAAAGATAAAGTGTTACAGCAGCGAGATAAAGAAAACAGAGACAATTTGAAATGTAAAAAAAGTAAACAGGAGCCAATAAGAAGGGAAAAGCCTTTAGTAGTAGATCCAAATACAATTGATAGCTCTCCTAATATGGTTCCTTTAGAAAGGTTTAGGGACTTTTTACATCAAAAATTTACTACTATTAATTCTTGCGAAGCATATAATAAAGAAAGAGCATTTATAGATAGAATAATTGGTTTGAAAGCTGAAGTTGTAAAATTGAGCTTTAATGATAGTGATAATGATAAGTTGTACATAATAAATGTATTTAGTAGTGTATTACCATGTATACAGAATCTACTTGGTGCTAATTTTTTCGATTTATTATTAAGAGATGATAGAATTAAGTTAGTACATCTCTTTTATGACTTAAATTTTGCGGTGGCATACGCTCATTTAAGACTTCTTACTAGTAGATCCTATCCGCTGGACCAGAATTCAATTAGCAAGCATGCGAATGGATATAAACAGGCTAAAGAGCAATTGAGGGCTAGGTTTGGTTTATCTGCAAATGAATTAGAAGGAAATTATTTAAGGAATCTTTCTAAAATATATAATGAGGCAAAGCATGTAGCTCCGCAAATTAATTTTTGGATTTATCCTTCAGAAAGACAAAATCCACCTCAACGCAGTAGGAAATTTAGCGTTCGCATGGCTGATGCAAAGAGAAAGAGCATAAATGCTCCATGTCAGCAGGCAATAACAGTAACACAAAATAATAAGGAGAAAGGATCTTGTGTTAATACTCCCTCTGATATTATTGATAAGTTCTTAGATGAACAAATAAAATTTATTGAAAATTTAGACAAAATACATGAGCCTATAGATTGGGTAAGCATGTCTAATCGATTTTTGGAATTAGAAAAGTTAGGATTTTCTATGGTTGTTTCTAGGAAGCTTTCTCCTAAAAAAGCTAATAAAAATATTAGTGATTTTACAGTTAGAGACTGGGTTAAATTGTATAAGAATATAAGGGTATGTTTGCCTAATTTCGATATTTATGGTTTTATAAGAGCTGCTGTGGCAATATATATCCGAGCGAGCCGATTGGATGAAGCCAGGATTCGGTTAAAGGCGATGGAATGTTTCTGTATTAATAAATTAAATTTGTCTTCAAAGATCATTAAGAGGGATTTCGAAATTTTTCAGGCAAATGCATCTGCTTTATGCGGGGAATATGATAAATTATCTGAGCTGTATCAATCAGAAATTAGAAATAAGTTAGCACGTAAAAAGAAACTTCAAGAAAAACACCAGCAGCAGATAGAAAAGATTAAAAATGCTCAAAAGACTCAAACAAATTCAGACCTATCTAATCCAATTTCTATAAAGACAATACAAACGAAAGTATTAAGTGTCAATACTCCACCATGTAACGAATTATTAAGCGATGCAGTATACCAGGAAAATCAACAACGCCAAAAAAAGGAAGCAGAAGATAGATTGGATCGGCACCAAAGAGCAGACAACGAGCGTAAACAAAAAAATAATATAGGCCAACCTATTGATAAAGAAATTGATAAACAAAAAGAAAATTTATCTATTCCACAGATCCAAGAAGTAGAAATTCATCCTACCAATTCCCCCGACTTAGAAGATACTTCGTCGATTCATTTTTACCTTCATGCAAAAGCATACACAACCATTTCTAAGATTTTTGCTAATGATTGGAAGATCAAACGCAATGATATTGAACATCTTTTTGATGAGTTAGGTCAACATATTAATATAGAAACTAAATCTTCTCATCACATCATAAAAATTGCCCAATCGATTACTTTAGTTAATCAAGATGGCCAAATTATAGGTATCATTACGGACTTATCAGCTAATGCGAGTGGGCATCTGAGCTTACCTAATTGGAAAAATGAGGTTCCCTTTTATATACAGTCCCAGGTGCAACATTTATTGAGACTTATAGGGATTTATGATGAAAATTGTTTTAAGGCCACTCAAGATAATCATACTCAATGTATTCCTATTATAAATGATAAATCAAAGCGTATTAGCCAAAATAAGCCGAACACTGGAAAGGAAAAGAAAAAACGAAGAAAAAGGTCTAGTATCAACTAGCAGTTAATTTTGCAAATTTCTCCTCAACCCACTCAGTATTAAAGTTAAGAGTATGCTTTTAAGCATGTAAGGCAAGCTGTGTTAAGAATGATTAATAGGACCAACGGGCGCATTCTTAGATAAAATTACGATTGTACGCCCAGTTATCTGGCTGACAAGGAATAAAAAATATAAGCATTAAAATAATTTTTCCTCCGTTGATTGGAATTGACTAGCTAACAACTAATTTATAATCAACATTT
>MKUM01000041.1 GCA_001897825.1 Candidatus Amoebophilus sp. 36-38 | reverse complement strand
CAGGCTAATCGGTGCAGGGAAGACAACTAAAAAGTACTAATTAAATGGTAACAAGATGCATTCTAACTTAGGTGTTTTTTTTATCTGATAACCAGAACTCTTCTTAACTTTCGACACCTGTGGGAGTAGCTCCCGACATCACAATTCAAAAATTACGGATTCCATACTATAGTTTCCCTATTAACAACATTGTCATTATCATCTAGTATCTCCATAGTAAATCTAGCTTCTTCTGTAGAATTTAGGGGTCTTACCCATGTTTTTATTCCTCCCTGCCCCCCACCTGCTATACCTTGTGGATTTAGAAATTGAAGCATACTCCACAAATTAATAGGGGAGTTAAACGGTAGAGTAGATACTCTAAAAGTCTTATCATCCTTTATCCCCGTAGCACAAGTAATCTGGTCTATATTTTCAGCATCAATAACCTTAAACTTGCATGTTTGTAACACATTAGGGGTTAATGAATTAAGTTCTTCTTTATTTTCTATTATTATATCAATAAGAAAGTCCCCATCTTGATCTAAAGGCTCTGCTAGATTCCAAGCATTACTTTTTGTACTGCCTTCTATTTCTAAATCTAAGCTAACAAGTGGTTTCCATACTACTTTTACAGAGTTTTGCCTGCTTACACTTCCCTCTAATTCAATATTACAACTAGCGGGCTTTCCAAGATCCTTGGGAAATAATGATAAAATAACTTTTTTGTCTTCCCAACCTCCTAGGGCTATTAAATCCAATACTTTAAGAAATTCCCATAAGTTAATTGCATTATTTGTAATCTCCGAAAATTTAGTAGGAATGAGCCATCTCTTGTCTGCTGGATTTGTCCTAGCTGCTGTTACATACATTATTTTATCTATATTTTCCTGATTAGTAATTTTCAAGGTAACATTTTCCAATTCTTCTCGGGTTAATGAAGCAAAAGCATCTTCATTTTTTAATACTAGCGAAATTGTTACTGAATTATCTGAGTCCAATTTTCCTCTTAGCTCTTCAAGTTTCACGAATGGTTGAGGCTTTAATGAGATATTAGCTTCTTGACGATGACTATTTTGATCAAATGGATTGCCTTTAGGATCTTTAGCTCCTAAATTACAGCTTGAACAACCACTCATACTGAAGATGATTAGCAAGCTTAAAAGATGACTTTGGGGAACCGCCAGATGAGCGAATTGTTTTTTATTATTTTTTCTCATAATAAGTTAGTTTTGATGTTTGGGACTATTTGTGCTTTTCTAGATGATGGCTTTTGCTATCTAATCAACTTCCGCAACCTTCTTAAAATAATCCTTTATGCAAGTATAGTTCAAATCTTCAGTTGCTACTATTATATATATAGCTAGAAAGCAGAAATTTCAGTTTACATTTAATTGACTTAGCCTTAATTACAGCTCTTAGCAAGGATCATGCTAAATTAGAATGGTTATTATATTTTGTTGACAAATTTATACTATTTGTGTCAACTATACAATAGGACTCCCTTTTGCTGGCACACGGAAAATAGATTTGAAAATTATAAAATAAGGCCGTAATATGTATTACGGCCTTATCTAACGTTTTAAAAAGCTTATTTTTTCTACTTCCACATAATAAAAAAGGCTTTTTCTTCGTTGACAATTAAGTCTACCCCATTCACTTGCTGCGTTCTAGATGGCTGCCCAGATACTTCTATGCAACTTGGTTGATTAGCTGTATATTCCCATGTTGTATTTGTTTCAATAGGCCCAGATCCACTCATTTCTGAAAAGATCATATTCCAGAACACTTCTACCTTCTCTGGACCTACAACAGTAGCTGTAATAATTACTTGTGTATTTACCGGTACGTCATAATAAATCTTATTACCTTCTTCTCTAACTTTTTTTGAATCATCTAAATTAATTTTATAACTAATTTTAGTTTGTCCAATTTTCCTTCCATTGTCATCTTTTTTACTTTGATCATCTGATTCTTTACCACAACTACATAGATTTAGAACAAATAAAAAGCTTATTAAAAGCAGATAACTATATTTTTTACACATATTCGTTGATTTTATAATTTTACAAATAATCATTTAAACTAGATTTAGGCAGCCCCTATTAATTAATATGAACAGAGACCATACTATCTAATTCGTATCAAATTTAACAAAAATTATATTAAAACAAAACATTAATGCATAATATTTTTATTATTTGATAAAATAATAAAAATATTCTTCGAACAGTTATCAAATCGGTGTCATTAGACTTCTTCTGAAACCGTCGCCTTGAGTCCCCTGAGTTCGTCAGTAAGTGCGTGTCAGGGCCCCAGCCCTGACACTCCAACTCCGGTTTCTCACAAATTCCTTCCTGCCCAGAGAACCCAATTCTTGGTTTCAGAAGAAGTCTATTACTAGTCGAGTCTTAATCTTATCTTTTTACACTCTTGGCCATACGCTTAGCATGCGCTCCCAAAAGTCTCGATATGCTCGCTTCTTGTTCGTCATTGATATATCTTTTGGTCCACTTATTTTCACTTATGGCCTTACGTGTGCTTCCATGCGCTAGGCCTTTAGCTACAGTTTCTATCTTATTAAAGCCTTTACGTGAAGTATTATAGTTAATGGTATTAGTTTCTTCATCAAAGGATGTATGTTGATGGGCATACGCTGTATCTTCTAATGGATCATTATTCTCTTGGCAGAGATTTACTTCTGCTGGATTTTTTACACCCATCTTTAGTTGAAACTTGACTCCTTCTTCGCTTAAGGCCGCGCCAAATTGCTCCGAATCTTCAGCTTCACCTATTTTGTGTGTCTCATTTTCCTCTTTTGTTAAATCTACTGCTGCTCCGCCAGTAGCTAATCCCAGCCTTAGCGATTCTACAGTGCCTACCAAGCCATTCTGTTTTATTTCTCCAACGGCTTTTACTGCAAACTTGCCCGTATTATAAATAATCTTAATATCCGCTACCACTTCTTTCATTGTTTCTACAGGCTTTACTGCAAGATCTACCACTAGCTCTACCATCTTATTATCTACTTTCATCTCACTCTGGGTATCTAAATAGCTTAGTGGTGACTTAGCTGCACCTCGCTTGATATCGGTTGTATTACCACTTCGTTCTATCACAGTTCCCTGCCCTAAACTACTGGTTATCTTTTGTTTAGCATGGTTTCTGTGATATCCCGCACTTGCCTGTCCTCCTAATTTTGCTTTTGTCCCTTTATCTTTTGAAATGTTCACCTCCCCACTTAGATCAAAGCCGCTACTTTTCTTATGTCCGTTTATGTCTTCATATTCTACTTTCTCTGTTCCCAGATGCATCTGCCCACTATCTGAACCTAAGTGCGCGCTTACTAGCTTGGTAGATAGGCTGCAAAGAACGCAGATATATAAAAGAAGACAGTAATGCATATTATTGTTTGTTCTTGGCACACGCGAGACGCGTGCGCCAGCTGTAGGGAAGTCCTCCTTTACTCTTCAACCATCACTTCTTCATCTGTTTTGATTACATAAATGTTTCCGAGTCCATCTTTAAGCATAAAATATGTACTCCATACATTTATTAACCCTTCAACAGGTACTAGTTGATAAACTTCTCTCTGTATTTTTTGTTCGAGTAATATATAATCTTCTTCATCTTCAAGGAACGCTTTATTTCTTCTCAATTCTGTAGGCCATAGTTTTAATACATTATTAATATCTTCTCCATGAGAAATATAAAACTGGTAAACAAATACATCTCCATTATATTCCATCACAATTGTGTATAATCCTTTCTGAACTCCATGGTGAGTTGATGCTGTTAATTTCTTATTCCCCCAGAAATTCATCAAACGCTCATACTTTCTTCGTAATTTTGATCTCTCTTTTGTTGTGTTTATAACATTCTTAAGTTGTTCATATTCTCCTTTGTAAAATGTATATTTGGCCCATATGTTATGTATAGAATAAATTGTATTTTCTAATACTTTATTATTGATTGTTTTTATAATAACAAGACTTCCCAAATCTTTATTTAAAAGAAAAAAACTTAACCAGGCATTATTAGTATCCGTAATTGATATAAGTCGATTTACTTCATCTTTAAGTTCATCCTTAAGCACTTTTTTATCCTCTCGATTTGTAAATATCTTATTGTTAGCTAAGATACCCCATTTAACTAATAGGGTTTTTAAACTATCAACTTGTACATAGAATTGATGAATAGATAAAAATCCATTATACTCAAACAAAGAAGTATATAATTCTTTTTTACTTATTTCCTTTTGCATTCCTACTATGAGTTTCGCCTATAAAATCAAGCTCTTGTTTAAAATGCTTCATTTTATCTTTCAACTTTTGTAACTCTTTTTTTCTATTTTTTATCAATCCACTATGTTTTTTAAATTCTTCATATTCTACTTTAGCCCTCTCATAATTCTCTCTAGCTGCTTCTCGCTTTCTAGGGTTCGCATGTGAAGCATTTTTACCGCCACCTTTCTTATTAAAATTTTGATTATTTTTCTCACCCCCCACCTTACCACCTTTCCCTACAGATTCCCCATTACTGTTCTTAATAGCTTTATCTCCACTACTTTGTGATTCTTGTTTCCCTTCAGTAAATGAATAACTATGGTTCTTCCCTATATTCTCATGAGCTCGTTTAGCAGTAAATATTCCATGTAATAAAAGCCCTCCACCTAAAGCTGCTGTTGGTGCTGTTGCACCTACTATCAAACCCCCTGTAGGCCCTGCTCCAACCGCTGTGGCTGTTATACTGCTCTTCACCAAGAAACCTCCTACACCTGCTTCTGCTCCTGCTGTAAGTATGGCTGCTTTATGTCCATCCTGTTGGCCTTTATGATGAAACAAGCTCCTTGGCTTATCCAGCTTAAGTCCAAACATATCATGTCCTAAAGCATTACCAAAGCCTACTCCATATTCTACACCATCTTTTATAATTTCTCCTGCAGCTTCAGTCCCCTTCTTTATTAATTCTTTCTGTCCTTCTATAATCTTATTCGCTCGTTCTACATCTCCTACAAATGCTGCTTGTGCTGCAGGATCAAACGCTAGCATTTGCCCTAAATCCGACGCCTTCACCTTACTTCCATCTGTCTTTGCTAGCCTTGCCTTGTTATCTTTTAAAATCTCTGAGTCTTTATTCCTTTCATTCCACTCCCTACCGTTCATAACTGGCTGGGACTTACTTTTGTTCCCTAAGCTCTCAGCCATATTTCTAGCATGTTCCCCTACTAGCCTTGCTACTCCTTCCTCTTGTTTATCACTGATATGCCTTTTACTAAACTTATTTTCGCTGATGGCCTTATGCGTGCTCTCATGGGCCAGGTCATCTGCTATTGTACCTAGCTTATTAAACCCTTCGCGTGAAGTATTGTAGTTGATCGTATTGCTCTTCTCATCAAACGAGGCATTGTGTTTGGCATATTCTATATCTTTCAAGTTAGCATCTTCTCCTTGGTACAACTTTACGTTCGCTGTATTTTTCACCCCCATCCTATTTTGGAAATCATCGCCTACCTCATTTAAAGCTTTTTCAAATTCCTCTGCTGTAGCTGTTTTACCTAACTTCTGTGTCGCATTCTCTTCTTTAGTTAAGTCTATTGCTGCTCCTCCAGCAGCTAAGCCTACTCTTAGAGCTTCTACTGTGCCTACCAAACCGTTTTGTCTTACTTCACTAACGACCTTTGCTGCAAACTTGCCTGTATTATAGAGAATCTTACTATCCTCTACTACCTCCTTCCCTGCCTTCACTGGATCAACGGCTAGTTTTACCATCTCACTATCCACCTTCATTTCACTCTTGGTATCTAAATAGCTCAGTGGTGATTTGGCTGCACCTCGCTTGATATCGCTTTTATGACCACTTCGTTCTATCACGGTGCCTTGCCCTAAGCTACTGCTTATCTTTTGCTTAGCATAGCTTCTGTTATATCCTGTACTTGCATGCTCTCTTAATTTTGCTTTCGCCCCTTTGCCTTTTGAAACATTCACTCCTCCACTTAGATCAAAGCCGCTACTTTTCTTATGTCCGTTTATGTCTTCATATTCTATCTTCTCTGTTTCCAGATGCATCTGCCCACTATCTGAACCTAAATGAGCTCCTTTTAGCTTGGTTTTTCCTCCTACTTTTAGGTGCATGGCTTCTGTTGAGCTCAGCCCACTGGTTTGTTCGACCCAATTACTTGATTCCTTAGAATGACCATAGCTGCCTCCCATGCTTTGTCCTATGCTACCTATTGCTCCTCCACCCAAGCCCATGTTTAGTCCCACGTTTGCTCCTACCTTATTTTGGCTTCCTTCTTGTTTATTTGCTACTGTTTCGATGTGGATGTTTCCTCCTACCTCTCCTGTTAGACTACTGGTTTTGACTTGTCCACCTATTATATTTAGGTCTTTTTTGATGTTTAATTTAGTTTCTCCTAACTCTAGCATGCTGTTGGTATGTTGCACCCCTTGGCTACCACCTGTAGTTTGTTCATGGTGAAGACTTACACCTACCCCGCTAATGGGTGCTGTTACGCTGGGGGCTAGGTCTAAGGTTACATTTCCTCCTTGGCTCGTACTATTGTTTTTAGTGCTGGACGCTCCTTTGAATGCCTCTACTAGTACATCACGAGCCTCGATGTCTGTTTTTTTGCTCTTGATTTTGCTTCCACTTATTTTAAGCGTGCCTTCTGTAATGACTTCTAACTCTTGGGTCTTAATGTCGCTGCCTTTGGCTCTTTCTGTGTAGTTAATAAACTCATCTACAGTCTTATTGATGTCTCCTTGTAGGTCTACGCTAAAGCCTAGGTTACTTCCTGCTGTCGTAACTGCCTGGGCGGCTGTACTGGTAAATTGCTTGGTCTTGGTTGCCAGATCCAGCGTAGCTGCACTAATAGCTGCTAGGTGATATTTTCCTTCTGCGGCTACTTCATCATATTCCTCTTGAGTTAGCTCACGTTGATCGAGTAATTTTTTTGCTTGTCTAAGCTGGCCACAGTAGCTTTTGTGAGCTGCAATGGCTTTGTCTAGTTGATCGGCTGCTTCTTTTACTGCTTTGGCTTGATAGACAGCTGCTACAATGCTGTTCTTTATACCTATACTAAGCTCTTCGGTGTATTTCTCATTGCGCTCTGTATGTTCTGTTGTCTCTTTTTTCTCAATGATCTCTACGCCTTCTTTGCCTTGTAAGGATAGTTTACCTCGTATATCTGTCTGGGTCGCTTCTAATATTACTTTTTGCTTGTCTGACTTAAATGTGGCATTGCCTTGTACGATGGTCTCTTTGCCATCTTCTCCTTTTACTATTTTTGCAATAGTTCTAAATGTAGAACTTTGTGCTGTATTGTTATTGTCTTTTACTAGTTTCTTTTCTTCTATTTTCTCCCGTAACTTCAATGCTGCTCTTCCTTGCTCTCCTTGAGTTTTGCCTACGTTGTCATGTAATATGCCTTGTTTTAGTGTATAATTGTTTGTCTCCTCTTCATCTTTGTGTATCTCTTCTACTGCTTTATCTAGCACCTTGCCTTCTGTAGATCTTATTTCAATTTGATGGGCTTCTAGGTCTATGCCTTGGGTTATTACATCTTCTTTCCCTTTTACCTTAAAGTTATGTCGAACTTTCCAATTATTTCCTACTCCTATTTTGTCATGCTTCTTGTTTTTAGTGGTCTCCCCCTTGTTATTCTTGATTAATCCAAACAAAGCTTCCTTTTTATTATCTGTGCTATTACTGCTTTCATGCGTTTCTTCGTTATAGGCCTTTCGGATTGTGGTCTTGCCTTGGACATCCATATTTACAGAACCTGCATTCACGTTGGCCCCTTCAAAGTCCGCATCTCCACCTGCTATTACTTTAAATTCCTCCCCTATCTCAAAATTGGGACCTTTGCTGGTTGCTTTTTTATGGTAACTACTGCTGCTTTTGCTGTTTGATTTGGATGTGAATAATCCTCGCTCTTTTTTATGTTCTTCTGTTTTGGTGCTTGTCTCTTCTATGTCTTGTACTGCCAAGGCTTCAAAATTGCGCTTGGCTTTCATATCAGCTTTCCCACCTACTTTTACATCAGTACCCATGAAGGTGATATCTCGAGCTTTCATAGTTAAATTTTTTCCTATTTCGATGCTGCTAACAGCATGTTCGGTGCTGGTGTGGGTGGTGGTGCTTGTCTTGTGTTCACTATCCCAAAATCCATCTTGGTGGCTGCCGCTGCTCTCTGTGCTTGTTTTCTTAGTTGTTTGTGTAAGGTTTAGTAAATCTCCTGTTTCTGATATGATTTCTGCATTTCCTTTTGATGCGATCTTACCTGCTTTGTTAATGATATCTCCTTTTGCTCTAACAGTGAGATCTCCTTCTGTCTCTAGGCTGGCTTGCATGCCTAGGGTAGATTCATCTAGCAGCTTGGTTGTATTGTGAATTTGACCTTCTGTACTTACTACCTTAAGTCCTTGCTTACCGCTTATCTTCCCACTTATATTTTCAAGGTTGTTCTTTGTCTCTACATCTGTGGTGCCTTCTGATGTGATAACCGCTTGGGTATTGCCAAAGCTTTCATTACGCAGGCTTTCTGCCCGGATGGTCTGATTGCCTTTTGAGCTTATGTTGCCTGTGTTGGTCATCGCTCCTGCAACTTTGATATTCATATCGCCTCCGCTATGTATGCCTGTGCCTTTGCCTGATTTAAGATTGTCAATAGTAGATTGGGTGAGGTATATTTGGGGTACCAATACTTTTTGGCCCACTACTTCTTCTTCTACATACCAGAGAATATCTTTTTTAAGGCTATTAATCTGTTCTTTGCTCAAGGCTACGCCAAAGGATAGTTTAAGGTCTTTAGTCACCTCGGCTGTATGGTCGATGAGGCATTTGACTTGTTCTTCTGGGGTGGCTACATCGTCATACAAGAAGGGTCTGGATGTCTGTTTATAGATGGCATCGTTGATGAGTCTTGACTCATAGAAGGGATCGCCTAGGAATCGGAAAGGTTTATTCGGGGAGCCATGTTGACCGGGATCTAGACCTACATGGCGTAGGAAATAAGGAGAACCATAGTATTGAGCTTGATCCACTTTCACCCTGCTCTGAAACAGAGGTGGTAAGAAATGGTTTTCAATCTTCTCTTGAGGAGGGGGAGTCTTATAACAAGTCCCCGTATTCGTATCTACTTTTTCGGTAAATAGGTCAGTATCTGAAGGCGAGTTATAACTAGGCACTCCTGGATCTGTAGCCTGGGCTGTACTAGATGGATACCTAGAATGACTATTTGGATTATAATTAGGAGTATAGCCAGGTAGGTCTTCTATTTTTTCCTCACCCAACGTGGTGTGGACACGAGCTATCTCGGCAGCTTTTCTAATATCATCGAACTCTGGTTCTTGGAAAACGAGGGTTTCGGCTAGAAAGATATCCATCTTTGTATCGATATGGGACATCGAAGATGCTTCGAAGACTGGACACTTAATTTCACCTACTTGCACTTGTGGTATGGCGCTGGACTGGGAGGCAGAATCAGATTCGTCGGGTTTTTTTTGTAATTTGAATAGGCCATAATCACCTTTTGGCAATTCAACAGAGTAAAGCGTAGAAATAGTTTGTGACGCTTGTATCTTTTCAAGGGGATCCTCACAAGTAGCTACATTGACTGATTTTACTGAGATGCCGTTTTGAAATTCCTTGGCATTTATATTTAAATCTGAGCCAGCTCGAATAGTAGATCCTTCAACGGCAGGAAGGGTGAAGATTTTACCTATAATATACTCCCTAATACATTCGTTTTCTCGATCATAATCACAGCACCATTCCGTATGTGTCCACGTCTTTTTAGCCCTAAAAGCGTCTGATAAATATTGTGATGTTTGATAAGTCTGGTTATTAATATAAGGGCCATCGGGGATCTTTGCATCGTTAAGAATAGAAGTAGTGTAAATATTATGGCCAATGCGTATATGTCCTCCCGCTAAAATTTGACTGTCGTTGTTATTAACACGATCAATAATGTCTAAATTTAAATTTTTCCTAGCATTAAGATAAGCAGGGCTCGTACGTATATGGGAAACTATTTCAGCCTTTGTAGTTGTAAAAAGGCACTTGCTTCTTGTTGTTGTTGTATAATATAATCCATCCCTCCTATCTTCCTTATCATAACAATAATCTCTAACTTTTGTATCTGTTCTCATATTACCACGTGTAGTACAAACAGGATCTCCCCAACTTAAATCAGCTTCATGATACTCACCAGCATCTGAATAAATTATTTCAGTATCCTTACTTAGCACCTCCCCTTTATTCTCCAACTCCTTAGCCCGAATGGTTATATCTCCCATCGCTTCTATTCTAGCTTCATGATCATCTGTAATATTGCTGACTTTATCGGCATGCTGACCTTGTTGCCCTTCTAGAATGATATTACCTTCTGTAAAAATATCCCCTTGGTTATTGGTTATGTGAGTAGCTTGAATATGTATACTTTTACCTGAAAAAATGACTTGTTGCGGGCTATTATTAACCGAATAAGCTATTACATGTAAACTATCGGTTGCTTGTAACGTACCCTGATTGATAACTTCTCGACTTGTTTGTACCAGTAAGTTTTCTTCACTAGATATCTGTCCACTATTATGTATATCTCCTTTGCTTTCTAGTCGACTACTCCCTTTCCCTCCTTGTAGGTCGGCTCCTAAATGATTGATGATTTGATCTGCACGTATCTCTAACTTCTTGCCAGCTACGATAGCTTTATAATTATCTAGTTGAACACTGGTTATAGAAAGATTGCCTTGGCTACTAACCGAATCCAAGCAAACATAGTTTCCTCGTATTGTTAAATTGGTATTACCTGCTCCTCCTCTAATAGCATTTGCACTTAACTCACCTACTTCCAGCATGATATTAGAGTTAGCCTGTATGATTGGCTGAGCATTACTTCTCCCTATCCCAAGCGCTCGCGCTTTTATTTCTAAATTGCTTATACTGGCAATCGAATCATTATTGATAATTTTTTCAGCAATCGTCAACTGAGTAGTTCCCCCTCCTTGCACAAGGTGATCATTTAATAGGCTCTTAGCAGCTAGTATAAGACTTCTATTTGCAGTCAATTCCCCTTTATTTACTATGTCAACGTTGGTTGCTTGTATAGATAAGGACCCTTTGGTGAAGATTTTTCCATAATTTTCTAGTTTGGAAGCGATCGCTAGTCGATTTTCACCTTTCCCACTTGCCAATACTCCAGTACTACGATTAATTAAAGTCTGTAGCTTGAGCAGTTGAAAAGTCCCCTTTGCACCAATAGTACAGCTGTTATCTAAATTTTGAATATTTAATATAAGATCCTTATCAAGCTTGATATCCGTATGGTTATCTAAATGATTGGTGGTAATGGTTAGGGTACCTTTGCAAACATTGAGGATATCAGCATTGTATAAGCGGGTTGTGGCATCTAAGCGTAAGTCTCCTTGGTTGGACTGTATTAGTCCAGACAAATGTTGAATAGTTGGAGCTTTTAGTCCTAAGTTTTTCTCTGCTACAATCATACCTCTATTTTCAATACGTTTAAGAGCTTCAAGGTGGAGACCTCCACTGGCTTTGATGGCACCTTGATTGTAGATAAAATCGGTTACCTGTAAGGTGTCTAGTGACCCAGTAGTAGAAGCTGGAGAAAAGAATAGTTCTCCTTCATTATGTAGGCTATAGGCATTTAATTTTAATTGACCCCGTACCTGGCCTATTTTCCCTTTATCTGTATTCTTTAGTTGCCCACCTACGTTTAAAGTAAGGTCCTTAGCACTACCGATAATATGGGAGTTTGTGAGGCTGTCTGTTGTGGTAATGATAGCCGCCACTCTACCTACCATCTCTCCCTTATTGTCGATGCGCTGAGCTCTCAAATCCAGTTGTTGCTCAGCTATGAACTGGCTGTTATTTTCAAGAAGGCCTTGCTCTACACGTACAGTTAAGTTATGATAGCTCTTAATAACTTTGCTATTTTTCAAAGTTCCAGTTACTACCGTTATCGTTCCACTACCTTTTTCGCTAGATATAGTTCCTGAATTATCTAGGTTGCCTTGCTCGGTAGTAACAGTGAGTACCTGGTTGGTCTGTATTTTTCCGGTATTATCCAACTTACCTGCTTGGATGGTTAAATTTTGTTCAGCATTTATCTCTTTGGCATTAACCAACTGGTCAGTAACTTTTATTTCAGCTATTTGGGCTTGTATATGGCCTGTATGTTGGTTATTTAAAGTGGTAGTTTGTAAGTTTAGCTTACCAGCACTACTTAGGTTCCCTTCATTGATACACGCGATTACTTCTACTTCTAACTGGCCTGCACTCTGTATTTTATTAGTATTATGCAGTCTACCACTCAGTTTTTTAATCGTGATAGTTCCTTTTTTAGTAATTATTTTACCTGAATTGGTAAGGTTTCGTGCTTGGATACTGAGGTTATCTTCAGACTTTATAAGCTGTTTATTCTCTATCTCTCCTTGTGGTGCTGTGAGCATCATATTCTGGTGGCTAGACAGACTACCACCTGTATTGCGTAGATTTCCTGTGCTAGCTGTTACGCATAGGTTCCCTTGTTGGGTAACAATACTACCTTTTGAAACTGTAAGGTCTGTTTGACTAGTTATCTCTAGGTTTCCTTGGGTTAGGGTAATTTCACCACTATTGGTAAATGACTGACTTTTTAAAGTAAGATGATCTTGTAATTCAATCTTGCCTGTATCCACGTTGCTTACCACAGGAGTTCCGGTATGCGCTAATTTAAATGCCTGGATATTTCCTGCGTTTACCAGCTTGCTAGTATTTACTAGCTCAAGATATTTGCTGGTAGATATGGTTGCTTCTTTTTGATTGGTCACTTGACGAGCATTGATGGTAAGCCGAGAGCCACTACGCATAAATCCTCCCTGATGGTTCTCTAATTCTTGAGCTTTCAAGATTACGTTTCCAGTCTCACTAATTATTTGATGACTATTATTTATCTTTTTGGTTGCACTCAGGCTCATAGTTGCTGATGTAGCTTCGATGGAACCTGTGTTAGTAATATTCTGTGCCTGGATATCGAGCTTTTTAATTGGCTGGATAGTTCCAGCATTACTTACGTTATTATCGGTTGTTATATTTAGTTCCTGCCCACTACTTAATATACCTGATTGGGTGATCATACCATGGGCTTTTAGGTTGGTGCTGACCGTTGCAGTAATAGATCCTCGATTCTCGATCGCTCCTGCCTGGCTTTCTACATGAATATCCTGATTACTACTTAACTGACCGGTATTAGTAAGCTTGTTCTGGGCTATTACCTTAGCATCACCCCGAGCAGTAATAGATCCTTGATTATCTAGCGTTGTTCCACTTTCCAGGTTCAGTTCCCCATCTGTATGTAAGATACCTACTTGTAGAATCTGATTACCTGTATTTAAAGTTATAGGTCCTCGCGAATAGATCTGTCCTTGATTACTCAGGCTATCCGCGGTTATATATTGAGCTGCTTTGGCATAAATAGTACCTGACTGTTGTTCTATATCCTTTTTTAATGGTTGAAACTGATCCTTTGTTTCATTCAATAATTCGCCATCAATCGTCAAGGTAAGTTTCCCGTCTTCTACCAGTAGAACACCCCCATTATTTTTAAGACTACCACTGGTTAGCGTTGCATCAGTTCTTATTTTTAGAACTCCTGTATTACGAATAGTTTGAAAACGGATCGATGTTAGGCTAGCAGTTACTATTTTACCATGATTAGTTAACTCATCCACTTTCAAATTTAGTTTACGTGGAACAGAGATCATACCTTGGTTTGTCAAAGTAGGGCTATGAAGTGTGAGGGCTCTTGCACTCACTACTTGAGCACCTTGTTGATTAATCAAGCCTTGTGTAGTAGTTAGTTTGGCTTTTCCAGTTTGGCTACGGATTTGGTCTGTATTTTCTATATGATTTGCTTGAAGAATAAGGTGGTGTTCGGCTTTAACTATGCCTTTATTATTTAATTTCCCCTCTACTATCGCTTTGATTGACCTGCTAGCGGCTATTTCACCCTGGTTAGTAACTTTACCTACTTTCAGAACCAGATCTTTTTCAGTAATTACTTTTGCATTTTTCTGATTGATAAATTCTTGGTTAATAAGAAGCTGGGCATCTCCTCTTAAACTATTTATCTCATTGGTGTTATCCAGGCTATTAGCTTGAATAGTTAGTTGCTGCCGCGCACTTAGGATACCTTGATTAGTAACTTTTACAGCATCTAAAAGCAGGTTACCGTCTGTATTGATCGTTTTTAAATTATGTAGCTCCTGCATACGCAACGTTTGTCCTAAATGGCCATACAGCGTACCTGTATTAGTTAATTCCTTAGCGGTTATGGTCAAATTCTCTTTATTACTGATAACTTGGCCCTGATTGTCTACCCTACCCGCTGTTTCGATAACTATTTGTGCTTTGCCTACCATTAAGTTGCTATTGACAACTTCTTCTTGAGCAGTCAAGACCATTTGATTTGCTTCACTCACTAAGATACCTTCATTACGTATCTTGGATGCTGTTAACGCTAATCTACCAGGAGTTTGTAAGCTACCTTTATTAGCTATCGTGTTGGTTTCTTTTACTTGTATACTTGCCTGACTATAGATGTTACCCAAGTTAGTTAAATGGCCTGCTTGCAATTCCATCTCTTGCTTACATTTAATATTTCCCCCATTGGTTAACTGATCTGTTGCCACAATCCTAACTGAACCTTCAGCTGCCAACGTATCTTGATGCTGAAAGCTTTTGGCACGGACGATAATATCCTGATGCGAAACTAATTTCGCTGTGTTTTCTAATCTACCTTGGGTGTTTAAACTGAGTAGACTATTAGCACTAATTATCCCTTTGTTGGTTAACTGTTCTTTCGCCACGATGGTAACTTCTTCCTCACCTGCTAAAACTCCTTGATGTTGAAAAATCTTGGACTTCAAGATCATAGATTTTCCAGACACTAATCTACCCACATTCTCTAACATATCCTGGGTGATTAAGCTAAGTTCTCGGGCGCCACCTATGGTCCCTTTATTGTGAATATGTAAGTGGCCTATTAGATTAGCGGCTCCTTGTTTTACATCTATTTCTCCTTGGTTATAAATAGTTTGACTTTCAAGCTTTAAATCTTGCTGCATAATGATCCTACCACGATTGATAAACGTTTCGAGCGTATCAACAACAAGCTTAGGAATGTACAGAGCTCCTTGGTTATCTATTTTCTCCTGAACAGATAATTTCAGTGCTACATCACAGCTCGTATCTGTCCCTACCCACAGTTCTGTTTCAGGACCTAGGTGTAATTGTTTGCTACTAAATTGGGTTGAATTATTAACTTGAAATTTTTGTGTAGATAAGTGAATTGCACCTTGTTTCGCTTCTAGCTTGCAACCTTTTTGGGCTAGATTTTTTTCGGCTTTTTGCTCTATATTTCCACTTTGGCTTGTTACTAACAGGTCTCCTACTGTTTGGATATCTTTGAGCTGGATATTGCCATCAACTGTAATCTCTATGTTATCTACATCAGCTATCAAAGGCGGGCAATTAACTCCTACGCCTTGCTCGGTCGCAATGATAGTAATCTTCCTAGCACCTATTTTTCCTACCAAGGCTCCATCTATTGCTAAGTAAGGTTTGTTATTGCTTGTTGGCTCTGGTTGGTGATCCAGCTTTTTGTTGTTATAATCAAATTTATTTAGGCCGGTATAGATATAGAGATCATTTTGGGTAGATAGAGATCCGCTTATCTTTACCGCTCTACTTAAAATTTCCACAGGACTACCTGGGTTACCAGATAAGGGAATGGATACTCCTTTGTCATGGATTTCAATGGTTCCCCGATCTACCTGTAGACTACGTAATACGCCTGCATAATCTAGCTGCGGTCTACCGGTAGTTAAAGTAACACGATGAGCATTGATAAAACTTGCTCCATTGCAATAGATCCCATTGGGATTCGCCAAAATAAAATCCGCACCTTGTCCGAAAATCTCAGTAATCCCTAAAAGCTTACTGATGTTATAACCAGTTACTTCTGCTAAAATGATTTTTGCTGCTTGGCCAGCTAGATGCTCGTTTGCATGTATAGGAGTTTCGGTTAATATAGACTTTTCAGCATCCCAACCAAGATTCTCATTAAGATTATTATTGAACACAACTCCTATTTCATCTACATTATATTCTTTAAATACATTATGTGATACTCCGCCCGGAGATGGTTTTATAATATCAATAATAGGAATACCACTCTTTTCTTCTATTTCTATAGTAGGCTGCTGACTGCAAGGAGCGTCACGATCTACTTCTAGCTCACTAGCTAGGATAGGTTCACCAATGAGCCCTATCAAGGCTATAATGAGCCAAGTACGTTTAGCAAATTTCTTAAAAGCTGCGTATATCATGGTGTAGAAGTAGTAGGCTTATCTGTATTATTAGCTGCTGCTAGTGTAGCCATCATCTGATGCAGCTTTTCTACAATGGTATGAACAATCTTGGCTTGCTGGCCTACTATACGTGTTCTCTCCAAGAATAATAATAAATTTCTAGGTGCTATCTCCGGTAGTTTTACTACAACGTCTTTAGATGTATCTTGAACGTTTGCACTTTCTTGCTCTAAAGGTACATAGATAGATAAGAAGGGCTCCACTTCAGAAACACTAATATCAATTTGGTCCAATAATTGTTGGGTAAGCTGTGCTTCCAGCTGCGTTAAATGAAGCGTGATTAAATTGGGTTTTTTAGTTGTAGCAGGAGAAGTTCCGTTTCCCTTGGGCAAACTCTTTTCTATCTTTTTTAGGATCTTTTCTATTTGCTTAGCTCCTAAAGCAGGTATATTGGCACGTTCTAAAAAAAGCAGCAGGTTATTAGTTGCCTCCAAAGGGAGTCGTAAGATAACCTGTTTGCTTGCTTTGTCTACTCCTTGGGTAGGTGTTGTAGTCAGCAGCTGATCCAAGGGCTTAGAAATCGCCAAGTAAGGTTCTACTTCCTGGGTTGCTAACTCAATTCGTGCGAGGATCTGTTGAACAATCTCGGCTTCTTGTAGAGTTAACTTAATTAGCACAGGTTTGGGTGCTGCCGGTGGTGCGGTCTCTACAAAAGAAAAAGAAGCTAGTAATATGAGATAAGTTAGCGTAAAGATATTTTTTAAACCGATTCTAATAAGCATAGCCTTGCATTTTATTATAGTTAGAAACACTTCAAATTAGCACTTAGCTTGTCTTAAGCAGACCATAACCCTGTACTAAATGGCCGAATTAAGCAATCAAGTGAGTACCATATTAGTAACTATTTGGCAAAAAAGCAAAAATAATTAAAAAAATTTTAGCAAGGTTGTTTATTGTAGAACATAAAAAAATCCATGTAGCAGTAGTATTGCTACATGGATAAGAAAACGAATGCAGCTAGTATAATAGAGTTCTTCCGAAACCGTCGCCTTGAGTCCCATGGGTTCGTCAGTAAGTGTGAGTCAGGGCTGGAGCCCTGACTCACCAATCCTCCTCCTGCCGAAGTTTATCCTCAACTTGATTGGGGACAGGGGTGACATTACTTACCGCAGTAAACTCCGGTTTCTCACAAATTCTTTCCTGCCCAGAAAACCCAATTCTTGGTTTCGGAAGAACTCTAATTGTTTGATCCCGAATAATTATGGTTATATTAGTAGCAAGCTTATTAAGGATAAAAAAGGAG
>MKUM01000040.1 GCA_001897825.1 Candidatus Amoebophilus sp. 36-38 | reverse complement strand
GTGGTTACTTGGCTTCTTTCTACGAAGAGGACGAAGGATTAAAAGCAAACTTAAGAGCTGATGAAAAACAACCAGAACCCAATTATAAAGATGTTCCTGTAATGATTGAAGAAGGTACGGACTTATTCTCCTTAACTAAACTTGACCATAGAACACAACAAAATCGCATTGAGTTAAATCGTTCTGATGATGGGCAACTAAGACATATAGTTATTCGTAAAGGAGGACTGTTAGGTGGAATGATGGAGGGAGATGAGGAAGTAGGAGAGAAACTGGAGGATGAAGCTATTCCCAACGAATGCTTTTGTCCTATTACCCAGGAAATTATGGAAGACCCAGTCATGGCGCAGGATGGACATACCTATGAGCGGTCAGCCATACAACGCTGGTTTGATATGGGAAAACGCATTAGCCCTAAAACTGGAGCTAGGCTGCTGAGTACTGAACTAATACTTAATCATACTATGCGCAGCCTAATCCAAGATTTAAAGGCACAGATGCCTGTTTTAGCTAGGCATAAGTTAAATATGGATAATATAGAAGCAGCTATTAAACTGCGTGAAGAATACATACAGCAGGAGCTAGAACTAAAAGGTAATTTATTACAGCAAGAAAAGCAGAAATCTACTTTTTTAGAAAAACAACTAGCAGAGTTAAAGCAACCAAATGAATACAAATTAAATAAGAGAGAAAAAAGGAAAGAAGAGAAGAAAGCAAGCCAGTATATTCCTAAACTGAGTGATATTAAAGAGTTGCGTCGACATTTTTACAAAGGTTGTCTGGAGATTACTTCTGGAAATTATAAACAGTTAGCAGAAGTTTCACAACGGTATGAAAGTTCTTTTATGAGTTATGAAGGAGGAGTAATTGTTAAAAGTTGGGAAAAATCTAATGAATTCAGCGCCCTTACTGATTTACTTCTCAGTTTTAGTAAACTAAAAAAGTTTAAGATCAATTGTTCAAGGAAAGATAAGGAAGAGCTAACAGAGGTAATAGGAAGAGCTGTACAGTTTTATGAGGAACTATTGGAACTTGACCTAAGTGGATGTCAACTCAGAGATAGTAACATGGAGGATATTGTAGAATCAATTGTTCATCCGGAAAAGCTTAAAGTGGTAAATGTAAGAGAAAGTGATTTAAGTGATAAGATGCTGAGCATGCTTGAGAGAAGATTTTCTAATGCAGAGGTCAATTATGATAGTATGAAGGTAGGAGATGTATTTGTACAATCAATGGGCCAGTTAGGTATTACAGTTCCAGGAGTTAAAAGAGGTGAAGAAAAGGGAGGAAAAGAGAAAGAAAAGGAGGTAGAAATGGAGAAAATTATAAAAGAACAACAAGAAACACTAGTGAGATTGGAGAGAATAGAGGAAGAATTAGGAAAATTAAAAGAAAGAATGGAACAACAGGAAGAGCAAAAGAATATTGAAGATATTATTCGCAAGTGGCCTGAAGGAAGGAGGATTTTAAATAATTTGGAATCAGGACCTGTAGTATGGGGAGGTCTTAGATTGGGCAGTAGTAGGGTCCTTTATGTTTTGCAGCTTGTGCATTGTAAGTTAAATAAGGCAAAGCTTGATGTCTTGCTGAAGTATACTCCTTTTAAAGTTGGTCTAAGTAGTGCACAGATTATTGATTTAGCGGAGAATGACTTAGGAGATGATGGTTCACTAGAAGTTGCTAAAACCTTGCAAGGTACGAGTATAGAGGAGGTTTGTTTAATCGCTAATGGCATAAGCAGTAGAGGTGCAATAAATTTTGCTAGCAACTTGCAAGGGACAAGCGTAAGTAAGGTTGATTTAAGACGTAATAACATACCTACTGAAACCGAAAAATTTTTAAGGAAACAGTACCCACAAATCAACTGGGAATTTTTTTAGAATATCATTGGAATAGGGGGGCATGAGAGAGTTAGGAATATAGAGCACGTTAGGGGAGGTGGCAGGTATTTTTATAGAATGTCAGGATGGATTATATTTTATCTTGATGTCAGCTTGTACCTATAAAACTATCAGAATAGATTTATATTCCCTATGTTATTGACACTTTCACCAAAGGGCCATAGACTATTTCCTGGCACTTTTTTGCTCCGTAATCTCTCTAAGCCTTGTTTCTTCAAACGCTATTATTTTAGTGGGAACCAACTGAGCCTCGATATAACTAACTCGGTCACGTATTGCGTCAATTTTTTTACCTAATTTGGGTTAGGGCGCATATTCGGCATAGAATGGCAATGGAATCAATATCCTGAATAGGAGTATAGAATAATCAAATAGTTAATTATTTTTTCTACCTGTTGACCTTCATAGAGGTCAGAAGAGAATTCGAACCGAAGCTAACTTCTAGGTAAATAAGTATGTAACCAGGCTAAGGAGATATATATTTGGTAGGTATATTTTTAGTGTCTCAAGAAAGGACTCTTTTTTAAGACAAAAAATTTTAGCCTCAAAAAATATAAAATAGTGTGGGATCTATCCGTCTCATAAAACAAAGTATTATATTACCATTTATTTTATAATAAATGAGACAATGTGTCAACCATTCTGAAATTTTTTCAATTTTTGTACCCGCCTCAATGTTTATGGCTTGCACAAGTTATAGGAGAAAACATAGCTTAAAGATGTTGTATAAGCAATAATAAAAATTAAGGTCTAATAAAGAGGGTCTATAAGCAGTAAGCATCAAAAAACTTTTTTGTAATTTGAAATAAGTTTTCTTCTGCTTGCTTGCAAGCTTGCTGTCTAATAACTAGTTAACCCTTAACAATTCAAGTATGATTTAAAGGTTGGTTGATAAGAGGGTAGATAAATTACTTTTGCCCCTTGACT
>MKUM01000039.1 GCA_001897825.1 Candidatus Amoebophilus sp. 36-38 | reverse complement strand
TGCTTTTGCCCAGTTATATCAAGCTATCTCTACTCATCCCTAGCCTCTTAACTATATAGGCGTGAACGCTTACGCGGGATCAACCATATTCATTTTATAACCTATACGAGCTAGGCTCAACCCAACAAGCTTATTAATATAAAATTCTAGGTTTTATGTAATTTTTTTAATGCTTCTTGAGCAGCCATTTGCTCTGCTTGCTTCTTTGTCTTACCAAATCCTTCCCCACTCACTTCACCTTCCAATAATACCTGCACTACAAACTCTCTGAAACCTTTATTACTTTTTTCACTGACAAGTTCAAATAGAATATTTTTTCGATTCTTTTGTGCCCAGGCTATAATTTTACTTTTATAATTATGATCCGTAAGCACCAAAGTTTCCAAGTCAACATGTATTTGTAGTAACCTATCAATAATAAACCTAACACAAGCTTGATATCCCTGATCTAAATAAACCGCCCCAATAAATGCTTCTAATGCATTCCCATAAACAAACTTAAGGTTTTGTTGATTAACAGAACGGGTATCATAAGTTAACAATTCATCTACGCCTATTTTTTTAGCGAGCTCGCTAAGAGATTCCCTATTTACTATTCTAGACCTCATTTCTGTTAAGAATCCTTCTTCTTGCAACGGATACTTCTTAAAAAGATGTTCTGCGATCACAAGGGATAATACAGCATCTCCTAGAAATTCTAATCTTTCATTAGAATGAGCTTGATTCTTTGCTACGATAGAACTATGCTGTAAAGCCAACCTATATAAGGCTAGGTTATTGGGCTTAAACGTAGTAATGGCATAAATAGCACTTTGAAATTGTTTAAGCTTTGCATCTTTGGGAGGAAAGCAACACAGACGTAAGAAATCGATTAATTTACCCATTTCTTGAATATAATGGAGGTATTATGGCCTCCAAATCCAAAAGTATTGCTCAACGCTATGGAGAATTCTCTAGATTGTGCTTGATTAAAGGTAAAATTCAATTTATTATCTAACGTACTGTCTAATTCATAATGATTGATGGTAGGTGGAATAATACTATGCTTAATCGCCAATATGGAAGCTATTGCTTCTATAGCACCAGCCGCTCCCAATAAATGACCTGTCATAGATTTGGTAGAACTAATGTTAAGATCATAAGCATGTTCTCGGAATAGGTTCTGGATCGCTTTTATCTCACTTACATCACCTAAAGGCGTAGAAGTACCATGTACATTAATATATTCAACTTCTTGTGGAGTTATTCCTGCGCTTTTTAAGGCTTGTTTCATCGAAGAAAATGCACCTTCTCCTTCTGGAAGCGGAGCCGTAATGTGATAAGCATCTGCAGACATACCACCACCTAATACTTCAGCGTAAATCTTAGCTCCTCTAGCTCGAGCATGTTCTTCAGTTTCAAGAACCAAAGCCCCTGCCCCTTCTCCCAAAACAAATCCATCTCTATGCTGATCAAACGGCCTAGAAGCTGTCTTAGGATCATCATTTCGTTCAGAGAGGCCTTTTATAACATTGAAGCCACCTATAGCTACAGGAGTAATGGCTGCTTCTGAACCTCCGGTTATCATTACATCAGCCAGCCCTAATTTGATTAAATGTACAGCGTCTATAATAGCGTGCGAAGAAGACGCACAGGCAGAAACCGTAACGTAGTTCGGTCCTTTAAAACCATATTTAATTGAAATCTGCCCAGATGGCATATTGGCAATCATCTTAGGTATAAAAAAAGGACTAAATCTAGGAACCATATCGGCCTGGACAAAATTGACTATCTCATCTTGTATACTTTGTATACCTCCAATCCCGGTACCCCACAGCACTCCCACCCGCTCTAAATCCAATTTACTCAAATTAAGAGATGCATCTTCTATAGCTTCCTTAGCAGATACCATAGCATACTGAGAACAGGGATCTAATCTTTTAGCTTCTTTGCGATCAAAATGATCTTCTTCTCGATAATTTTTTAGTTCACATGCAAACTTAGTTTTGTGCTTGGAAGCATCAAAACGAGTTATAGAACCTGCTCCACTTACTCCATTAGCTAGATTTTGCCAATAGGTCTGTGTATTTTCTCCTATAGGAGTTAAAGAACCAAGTCCTGTAACGACAACTCTATTGATTTTTTGCATGAAAAATTTTTAGCGGACTATATCTCTATTTTACGCTATCTTTTTATTTAGCTTTAGATTCAGCGACACGCTTCTCCAAATACTCGACGACTTGGCCAACCGTTTTGATATGCTCTGCTTGATCTTCAGGGATAGTTATTTGAAACTCTCGCTCAAATTCTAAAATAAGTTCTACAATGTCTAGCGAGTCTGCTCCCAAATCATTAGCTAAATTTGCTTCTAGCGTAACCTCTGCAGGAGCTACAGACAATTTATCTACAACAATATTTACTACCTTTTGATTAATTTCTGTCATTTTTTGTAAGTTTTAACTGATGCGCAAATAAATATATTATATGTGACTTTGCAAAATTTTCACTCTATCACTTTTTTTATTCCTCAAAAATAGCACACCAATTTTTTTTAACAAAATTTGGTACGATATATACAAGTCTTAACTTTCACCCAACCACTAAATCAATATATCTATCCGCACTAATTTATTGCATCAAGCAAATAAAAAGATAACTGATTTCAATTACTTAGCGAAAATAAAAATATTATTTCGATTATCAAGTAAATATGGATGACAATACTTATAGGGTTCTTGTATAACCAAGAACCCTAATGAATAATTATCATCCTTAAAAACAAATTACTATTATGGCACAATATATAGTTTAAATTCAAAGACAAACCTTAATTTGGTAAAAAATTAAAAATATATTTCATTCAGAAAATATAATATTCTTAGAAATACAAAAAATATGATAACTAATCTCAGCTTTTCGGAAGACTTTAATAAAACTAAAATCATTGCAACAGTAGGACCTTCTACTAGAAGCAAAGAAATGTTGAAAAAATTGATTGAAGCAGGCACCCGTATTATGCGATTAAACTTTTCGCATGGTCACTATGAAAGTCATCGAGAAGTTATAGATCATGTACGCGCTCTTAATAAAGAGATGGGAATACATGTTTGTTTGCTACAAGATTTGCAAGGTCCTAAAATACGAATTGGTAAGCTAAAGGATGATTTAGTTTATCTGGCAAATGGAGAAATGGTAGTACTCACTCCTGAACTAATACTGGGAAATGAAAAACGTATAACAACTACCTACCAACCGCTAGCCTATGAGGTAAGAATTGGTGATCCTATTCTGTTGGATGATGGTAAAATCACATTAAAAGCCATCCATAAAGAAGGGAACGAATTAGTTACCGAAGTAGTTCATGGCGGATATGTACGTTCCAATAAAGGGCTTAACCTACCTGCTACCACACTTGCTACTCCTTCCCTTACAGAAAAAGATAAAAACGACTTAGCTTTTGGCCTCCAACATGATATAGAGTGGATAGCCCTTTCTTTTGTAAGAAATGCAAAAGACATTATAGAACTCAAAGAGCTTATTAAAAAAGCTGGAAAAACAGCCAAGGTAATTGCAAAAATAGAAAAACCAGAAGCATTGGAGCATATAGAAGATATCATCGTAGCAGCAGATGCTTTAATGGTAGCTCGGGGTGATTTAGGTGTAGAAATTGCCATGGAAAAGGTCCCCATGGCACAAAAAAATATTGTAAGTCAGTGTAATCGATTTGGAAAACCTGTCATCATAGCTACTCAGATGATGGAAAGCATGATAGAGAACCCAGTTCCTACTAGAGCTGAGACCAATGACATAGCAAATGCTGTCATAGATGGGGCAGATGCATTGATGCTTTCTGCAGAAACTGCATTGGGTAAATATCCCATACAAGTAGTTACAGAGATGAAGAAGACTATCTTGGTAGTTGAACAAACTGCAAATATCTATAATAGATATCAAACTATCCTACCTAATTCGCCAACATTTTACAATGATAGTCTAGTAAAAACAGCTTGCAGGTTAAGCCATGAGATTCAAGCTAAAGCAATTGTTTGTCTAACACAAACAGGATGGACAGCTCTGGAGTTAGCTAAACACCGACCACAAGCCAACATATTAGTTTTCACAGACAACAAAGCATTACTTGCTAGCATTAATTTAATCTGGAATGTGAGAGGTTACTATTACGATAGCATGGTGTCCACTGATCAGACATTTGCAGACATCGAACACTTTTTGATAGAAAATAATTATTTACACTCAGGAGATGTCCTTATTAGCATGGCAAGTATGCCTATACACAGTAAACAAAGAACCAATATGCTTAAAGTTAACATAATACCTTAACATATCTGATTTCGATATAAATTTCACATAATCGGCTTCTTTCAAAACCAAGAATTTTGTTTTCTAGGCAGGAAGGAATTTGTGAGAAACCGATGTTTGGAGTGTCAGGAAAGGTTCCTGACAGCACATGAGGATGGTGGTGTCAGGGCCTTAGCCCTGACACACACTTACTGACGAATCCAGAGGACTCAAGGCGACGGTTTCGAAAGGACTCTATTGAAAAGAGTTAGTAATAAACACTTAGTAGGATCCCAATACCAAAAAGCAAAACAAAACATAAATAAGCCAATACCAACCGTTGAAGCACTTCATTTAGCTGGTCTCCGCTAAGTCGCATGGTCATCCTAACATTTTGTATAAGTCTAGGTATTCCAATAACAAACAGCCACTGCCATAAATTACGGTAGTAAAGCAAGGTAAAAATGACTATCGCTATGATAGCAGTTAAAATCAACCCCCACTGATAACAAATCGCAAATCTTTTACCTAGTCTTACCACTAGTGTTTTTTTCTCAACCTCTGCATCTATAACGATATCTCTTATATTATTTAGATTAAGAACAGCTACAGATAAACAACCACAACTAATAGCTGGTAAAAGATATACATTATTCCATGTTCGTGTATGCAAATAAACAGTCCCTCCAACAGCTATTAGACCAAAAAATAAAAATACCGAAACATCTCCTAGTCCCAGGTAGGCATAAGGCTTCGGTCCCATGGTGTATGTAATAGCTGCCAAAATTGATATACCTCCTAACAAAGTAAATTTAAAAAAAATGGGAGATGACAATCCTGCAACATGTAAAAGGATCAGTCCAGCTACTAAAGCACATAAAATAACTCCCCATAACAATCGCTTAAGTTGTGATAAACTTAAACCATTTCCCCCTTGTGCTACTACCCTATCTCCTACTCCTGCACCATGTAAAAAATCTCCATAATCATTAGCTAAATTAGCCACTATTTGTAGCAGTGAAGCTGTAACAACAGTCCATAAACTAATCCATAGGTTATAACTACCTTCCCAAAAAGCTAATACACTACCCATCATAACGCCAGCAACAGCTAGCAAGATAGTAGGCAACCGCATGGCCCTAAACCAGACTTTAATATTATCCATAATAAACTTTATATTCCAATCAATTAAATCAATTCATGTAAGCTAAATCATACTTCATTAGAATTCTTGATTTTGCAAGAACTCTATTCTTTATGCTACACACACTTATTCATACAACTTAATTTATATTTGCATCCATTAGTTGCATTATAAGGGAAACATACAAAAGCACAATATACGAGCAACAACTACCATATAGCTTTAAAAGCCTGGCTAATGGGAGATAAATTTAATACTTACTTACTAAAATAAGTCCTATGGCACAAATTATTTTACCAGCTATATGGTTAATTATACTTATTGCTGGGTTACCTCAATTTGCTGAAACTGTCTATACCCCTACGCTACCTGAAATCGCTAATGCGCTAAAAACAAGCGTACCCATGGTAGAATATACGCTTACTATTTACCTTTTGGGCTTTGCGATTGGTACGCTTTTTTGGGGAAAACTCTCTGATAGCCTGGGAAGAAAACCATGTGTTATCGCCGGATTACTTATTTTCATATTAGGCTGCATTAGTTGCTATTTTTCAAATTCTATTACGATGTTACTCATCAGTCGGTTTGTACAAGCTTTTGGAGGCAGTATTGGAAGCGTATTAGCACAAACAATCTGTCGAGATGCTTTTCAAGGACCACGCTTAGGAAAAGTATACGCCTCTGTGGGAAGTTCCCTCGCTGTATTCCCAGCCATTGGCCCTGTTATAGGAGGCACGATTGCAGCAAATTTCGCATGGTTTAATATATTTTTAGTTGTTTTAGCTTTTGCCATTATTGTAACCACGTTCGTAATTATATATTTGCCAGAAACCCATCGCACAGATCTTAGGAAGTCAGTCTCCATAAAAGAAGTACTATTCAAATTAGTTAAAGATAAAAGGGCTATGGGATTCGGGCTTATTGTAGGGGCTTGTAATGGGATTATGTTCAGTTACTTTGCCGAAGGCTCTTTTTATTTAATTAAATTACTTGGTTTACATCCCAGCGTATATGGGCTTAGTTTTATTCCGATTGCTATAAGCACCATGCTAGGCGGTATGGTATCTAAACGACTACATAATTCGCATAATACCTACGAAATCCTAAGATATGGATTGCTTATCATTTTTATAGCAAGCAGTCTATTTAGTATGATAATTGGTTTACATACCTATTTTATCTCTTTATCTCCTACATGGATAATTAATATTACCATATTGGCACAAATGTGTATCATGTTTGGGGTATGTATGGCCACCAGTAATGCATTAGCACTTGCCTTAGTATTCTACAAAGATTCTATAGGTACAGCATCCAGCCTATTTGGCTTTTTTTATTATGCTTGCATATCCTTATTTACATTTGTTATGGGCTATTTGCATAATGCCACCTTACTAATAATGCCTTTATACTTCTTAGCTATTAGCACACTCATGCTAGGAATCCAGAAGTTGATGATAGCAAAGTGACGACGTATATCTTTACGAATGCTCTTATTGGCTATTTGTGGTTTCATGCTATCACCTCCAATTAAATAACTCATCTCACGCAACTAGGAGATTGGATGACTAACTTGGCTTTTTTGGCAAATAAATAGCTTTAGCCTTCATTAACTAACGCTGTAAGCATCTTTTCTATTTCCATTCTCGCTTCATTAGGAGTTCCATGATAGTTATTTACAACTAGTGAGAACGCTATTTCTTCTGCCCGTATGTTGGTACAATAACCCGTATAACTAAGCACTTTTCGCATAATGCCCGTCTTGGCTTTAAGGTTTCCTTTTAAAGGAGCCTTTGTAAATAGGTTTTTCAACGTTCCGGTCTCCCCTGCTATAGGAAGCGAGTGATAAAAAGCATCAAAGTTGTTGCTAACTCGCATATAGCACAAAACCTCCACCAAATGTTTCGTAGTAATCGCATTGTATCTAGACAAACCGCTTCCATCTTGAAGAAACATGCCCAGTGTATCAATACCTGCCAGATGCCAAAAATCTGTTAAAGCCTTAATTCCACTCACCGTATCCCATTTACCTGAAATTTTTAATCCAATATGATTGAGGATATGCTCTGCATACAGGTTATTGCTTTCTCGATTTGTAACAGCCACTATAGATTTTAAAGCTGGAGAATAGCTAACATGTATACTGGTTAGTAGATTTTCTACTTTTTCTTCGTTTTCTATTTGATTACTAGGTTTTGATTCATTTTTAATTTGTTCTTTTTGCAAAAAATTATGCTTTTCTCGTCTTATTGTCGTAGGCTTGAGGCCAGCTTTAATTCCATGCTTTTCTAATTCCCTGCTTAAACTATAAGCTGCCCAATAAGCAGGGTCAGGAATAGAACCTTTAACGAAAAAACTTCCCTCTTTAGGAGTTACTGTACCTTGAATTATTCTTGTATTTTGATAAGGTAATCCATAAACACAAATATTACGTGTATCCCCGCCCTGACTCACTTTATTAATAATTTGTACTTCTTCAGGAAGATGCGGGCTAATGCGAAATATAACTGGCTGCCCTTTATTGTTTTGGTCACTAATAAAAAGTACTTCATAAATATTGTCAAATATCGACAATCCGCCACAACCCGCACCATAGTCATTACCTAAATCTTCTACGGCCCATGTAGCAGGCACTTGATAATCATCATATAAATGTGGATCTCCAACAACAGCCCCTTTGATCCTTTTAATTCCTTTATCCCTAATGGCATGAACCCAAACTTTTATAAAATTTGGTTCATAATAATGCTTTTTAAACATCTTTGAGCCAAGGGTAGGATCTGCCCCACCTTGGATATAAATATTTCCTTGAAGCGTTCCTTCTGCATCTATTTCTCCATCATATCGTAGTGTTGTTTGAAACTTAAAATCTTCTCCTAAAATTTCTAATCCCGTAGCTGTTGTAAGAAGTTTCAAGGAAGAGGCTGGTATTAAGCTGGCATGAGGATTAATAGAGCGGATAACTTGATTGGTATTTAAGTTAATAGCATAGAAACTTATTGAAGCATTTTTAAATATCTTTTTATCTACTATTTCTTGATTTTCAGTAATCAATCCAAGACTATTAGCATCAGAATTGCCTGTTTGAGCATAATAATCAATGCTCGGATACAAAAGGATAAATAAAAGGACTAGTTTCTTTATTGGTAAATTCATATATATAAAAATAACTCAGCTAAGCACCTTAGAGTTCTTGCATAACCGTCGCCTTGAGTCCTCTGGGTTCGTCAGTAATTTGCTCAAAATCCTCATTTACTGCAATAAACTCCGGTTTCTCGCAAATTCTTTCCTGCCCAGCAAACTCAATTCTTGGTTATGCAAGAACTCTCTTGGTTAGCAATAATTTCTTAACGCACTTACATGCAGCCTTACTGATTAAAAAGCTGACAACTTAAACTTACTACCTGGCAAGAACTGAACAACATTTTTTAATTCCAATTGTAAAAGAATAGGAGAAAGACGTGCTGGCGATAATCGAGTTTGTTCACTCAGCTCATCAATGTGTACTTCTTTCTGAAAAAGCTTTAAAGCTTGTACTGCTCCCCGCTCTTCTTGACTAAGATCAGGAAATCTTGCCATATTTAATTGAACAGCTTGCCTACCCTGAGTTGCTTTAGGCCAATTCATGATATATGCGATATCATCCATACTTGTTAAAAGATGAGCTTGCTGTGTTTTAATTAAGTAATTACATCCACTAGAAAAAGGCTCATAAATATTTCCGGGCACAGCAAAAACTTCTCTATTGTAGGCATTAGCAAAATTAGCTGTGATAACAGCGCCACTTTTACGGTCAGCTTCGATCACAATCGTAACATCTGCCAGACCTGCAATAAGCCGATTTCTATGTGGAAACTGAAAACTTTCTAATAAACTTCCCACAGGCGCTTCACTTACCAACCCACCATTATCTAACATTTCTAACGCTGTATCTGTATGAGCTGCGGGATAAATGATATCCAAGCCACTTGCTAAAACTCCTACTGTAGGTAAATGATGCTTGAGAGCTAGCTTATGTGCATGTATATCAATACCATATGCCAATCCACTTACAATTATTATCTGATATTCACTTAGTGCTGCTATCAGATTTTCTACGGCCTGCTTTCCATATATCGTAGCATTTCTAGTTCCTACTATACTAATAACTTTGGGGGTATCAAATTGTATATTACCTTGACAATATAAAAAACTAGGGGGCTTGCCGATATGCCTAAGTCTTTCGGGATAAGAACTATCAAAAAAAGAGAGCGATTGTATATTCCTCTTTTGATGGTCGTTTATTATTTGTTCCGCGATGCTGAATGTACTTCTTTGGGAAATGGCTTGAATAACTGGATCAGGAATTCCTTTCAAAACACGCTTCAGTTCAGATGCCGTGCTATGGAAAAGAGGCTGTGCAGAACCAAAACGGTCTATCAATTTCTTCCAGGTACTGAACCCTACACCTTTTATAAGGCTTAGAGCTAGTTGGTAAATTTTTTCTTGGTCATTTAGGAAAAGCTGGCTCATTTTTTAAATTTATCTAATATGCACAAATATAATACAATTTTATCTATTTTTCATTAAACTTCTTCTGAAACCGGCACCTTCGCCAGTAAGTGTATGTCGGGGCCACAGTCCTGACACATTTGAGTACCTGGAGTGGCTCCCGACACTACAACTCCGGTTTCTCACAAATTACTTCCTGCCCAGAGAACCCGATCCTTGATTTCAGAAGAAGTCTATTACTTTAAATGTATTCTACTAACCTTTCAAGACGATGGCTATGAGAGCCCTTAATTAAGATAGCTGTATGGGTAAATTTCCGATTTTTAATATAATCTTTTAGTTCTTCTATCTGTTTAAAATATAATGCTTGTGGATTGTAGGAGCAAACTTCTTTCATATAAGGTCCATAGAGTAGAATTTCTTTATAATTCTGCTGAGTAGTTAATTGTACGATTCTTTTGTGAAAAGATATACTTGCTTCTCCTAATTCATTCATATCTCCTAAAATAACTACTTTTTGACTAGCTGTAAGGAAGTGAAAAGCTTCCAATGCAGCTTGCATCGAAGTTGGATTTGCATTGTATGCGTCTAACAAAATAATATTACTGCCTTTTTTAACAAGCTGAGACCTATTATTAGAAGGAATATATGCTTGAATAGCTACGTTAGCACTGTGGGATTCCACACCAAAATACTTGGCGATACACAGGGCAGCCGATATATTATAAAAATAATGTTTCCCTATCAAGTGCGTGGTTACTACTTCGCCTTGGTCACTTTCATATATTACATACGGTTTAGCTTCTATCAGTTTAGCAGGATAAAAATCTTGATCTTGTGGATAATAAATAGGAGTTGAAAATTCCTTGCTCATTTGCATAAGCGTGGGATCCGTAGAATTGATAAATACTACCCCTTTATGTTTTTTCAAGTAGGCATATAACTCACCTTTACCCCTTTTAACTCCCTCAATATCTCCAAAACCTGCTAGATGCGCATTACCAATATTTGTTATCAGTCCATGGGTAGGCTTGGCAAGCTCACAAAGCTGTGCTATCTCACCTACATGGTTAGCTCCCATTTCCAAAACAGCAATTTCAGTTGATGGTTGGATAGACAATATATTAATTGGCACACCAATATGGTTGTTTAAATTGCCCTGAGTAGCATAGCAATTATACCGCTGAGACAACACAGCATGGATCAATTCTTTTGTAGTAGTTTTACCATTCGATCCTGTAACACCTATAATAGGAATATGTAGATTGGCTCGATGTATCTTAGCCAACTCCTGTAAAACTTGAAGCGTATCCGCTACTAAAAGATAACGCCCCCCTTCTTGGTAATACTGCGCATCATCAATTACTGCATAAGCTGCTCCTTTAGCTAGTGCATCACGGGCAAAAGCATTACCATCATGATGGTCCCCCTTTAATGCAAAAAAAATAGTACCTGATACATTTTGCCTGGAATCAAGAGAGACGGAAGGATGTTGTAGATAAAGCTCATAAATATATTGGACCCTAGAAATATTATTTTTCATGATTGATTAGTATTATTTTCATTAAAATAGTACATTGGACATGTATTCAATATATAGCACATGACGGAATATATAGAAACCTCACAAAAACAGGAAACGGCCGTATTAGTGTCTTTAGCCACACCCAAGCAACCGATAGAGAAAGCCAAAGAGTACCTAGCTGAGCTAAGTTTGCTATGTTATACATTAAATATTAACCCAATAGCTAATTTTCTACAACACCTTCAAAAACCTCAGCCGAAAACTTTTATAGGCAAAGGTAAATTAGAAGAAATAAAAGCATTTATACAAGCCAACAACGTAGATAAAGTAATTTTTGACGATGAGTTAACTCCTTCCCAATCACGTAATATAGAAATCCTATTAGATCGCCCTATTCTCGATCGAAACGCTGTTATACTAGCCATTTTTGCAATGCGAGCTAAAACTACCCAAGCAAAAGTGCAAGTAGAATTAGCACAGTATCAATACTTGCTATCACGTTTAACAAGAATGTGGACGCACTTGTCTAGACAGAAAGGAGGTATTTCAGCCATGCGCGGGCCAGGTGAGAAAGAGCTAGAAACAGATCGTAGGATTATTCAAGATAAGATTAGCCTGCTTCGTAAAAAATTACAAACCATCGATAAACAAAATATAACCCAACGCAAAACAAGACAAGATTTAGTTCGCGTGGCACTAGTAGGATATACGAATGTAGGAAAATCTACCCTCATGCACCTTCTATCTAAAACAGATGCATATGTAGAAGATAAGCTTTTTGCAACCATAACATCCACCGTGAGAAGGGTAGTTCTTAATAACATACCCTTTCTCCTAACCGATACAGTAGGATTTATACGTAAACTGCCACATAGCTTGATCGAATCTTTCAAATCCACACTAGACGAAATACGTGAAGCTGATATATTGCTCCATGTAATTGATGTATCGCATCCAGCTTGCGAAGAACACCTAGAAGTTGTACATAAAACTTTACAAGAAATTGGTGCAGAACATATCACGACTATTTTAGTTTTCAATAAAATAGATCAATTAGAACAACAAGATGCTAATGAAGTTAATCCTTTCATCAACCTAGAAGTATTACGCAGCAAACATGCCAACCAGTATGGTCATGATGTTGTATTTATTTCTGCCAAAGACCAAGAAAACATAACAGAACTCAAAGAGATTCTTTATCAACGTGTGCTTGAGAAATACGTACTTATCTATCCCAATTATTTGAAAAGTGATAGCCAATGAGCTAAATTCGCAACTATTAAACTTCTTCTGAAATCAAGGATCGGATTCTCTGGGCAGGAAGGAATTTGTGAGAAACCGAGTCATTGCGAGGGCATGAAATGCCCTCGCAATCCAGTGACACACAATTACTGACGAACCCAGGGGACTCAAGACAACGGTTTCAGAAGAAGTCTATTGGCCTCGTAGTTCAATGGATAGAATAGAAGTTTCCTAAACTTTTGATGCAGGTTCGATTCCTGCCGAGGCCACAACAAGGTTATTTATAATGATTTTAGATAGGGTTTGCTGAAATTTTTATCTATTCACGCAAACCAGTGGTCCTAGAGGGCTTGTCATTCCTGCCTCAATCAGCTTGATTAAGATAGGGTAACCTTAGGCAGGAATCCAGTAACAAGAAGCATTCTTTGGAAGTTTTAATGCAAACACCATAGCTACTCAGCATATTTTAAAATATATTCCAAATAGGTAGAAAATAGTTGTCCTAGTCATCCTTTTGCTCTCTCAATCTGGATCCCTGCTAGACATGCCTACGAGTTTGAACAAAAGTACGGTGCAGGGGTGACAACTTACAATGTTTTTTTATAAATAGAGTTCTTGCATAACCAAGAATCGCGTTCACTGGGCAGGAAGAAATTTGAGAGAAATCGGAGTTGTAGTGTCGGAAGCCACTCCCGACACTCAAATGTGTCAGGGACTAGCCCTAACACACACACTTAGAAGACTCAAGGCAACGGTTCGCCAGAAGTCTATTAGTTTCATTTTTCACGATCCAACCTTACAATATCTTTGATAGCTTGTAACAATTGTGCAATGTTAGTTATCTGTTTCAAAATAAAGGCAATTCCTAACAAATAGCATATTAACGATTGTACAAAAGGATTAAAATAGAAGGTAAAATTTAGCACACCCTTAAAATGCTGTATATATAGGTACAACAAATAGGCTTCACTCCCTATACATAAAATAGATAAAATAGTTCTAGAATTATAATATAGTTTTAAAATCCAATGTTGATCGTAAGAAATAGCTTTATGCGATTTCTTTCCATACAATAGAGAACTATAAATATGCGTAAAGTGAGATATCACATCTAAAAGCATAATAACGATAATCCATCGTGTGTAAGCAGGATAAAATCTTGATAAAAGAACTAGAAGCGCCGTGGTAGAAATTCTATCTAATACCATATCAAGCATGGCACCATACAGGCTTACTTGTTTCATACGACGAGCAATATATCCATCCAAACCATCTAATAGCTGGCTCGTCCCATACAATATAACGAACCAATACGGATGCGTAAAACAGATACAAAATGCTACAATCAATAATAACCCTCGAAAATATCCAACTAAATTAGGAATGAGTAGATAAATATCTAGAGAATTACGTTTTTGTAGAGTGTTATTACTTATCATGGCTATGTTTAATTAAAATATTGAATAAAAGTATGTTATTTCTTTTAATTTTACTCATTCCCTACTACTTTTGCATAACGAATCAAACATCTGTTCAGATTCCGTAGCTCAGCCGGTAGAGCATCTCCCTTTTAAGGAGAGGGTCCTGGGTTCGAATCCCAGCGGGATCACTCATGTTTTTTTCTACGATTATCGTATTACTTCTTCGCTTTTTACAAAATAAATAGTTCCCTATAACGTAACCCAAGCATAGTTGGAGATAAAGATAGCAAAGTTATCTAAAGACAAATGGATAAACTGTTATACTTAAGTTCATATGCCCTCTTTAGACTGGAAATCTTCTGAACCCTCAACATCTATATATAGATGTTGGCCAAATAAATGAAGGCTGCCCCCAAAAGGTGTGAGTCCTTCTGTCATTCTAGTTTTACAAGGCGTGCTATCACCGCAGTTTCTTATATCGAAATAGTGTCATTAATAACAATGTGTAACAAAGATCGTAAATTATCTCCTAATTAACTTTTTCTCCTGTTGATTACTTTCTGTCATAAAGCACTTGTAAATATGCTAGCTACTAACTATTATTATAGTCAATATTCTCTAGTTGACTATGAAGAGAAACTATAACCTAAGCCACAGGCTGATAACTTGTATTTTACTAACAAGTCTATTTTTGCAAAGCTGCAATAACTTTCCTAAAACAAGAGAACAAGTAAATAATACTCAACTAGGTAGTATTGATTATCTGGAAAACGAAAGCTCAAAGAATATAGCTATACGATGCACAGAGAAAAAAATAGAAAATAAAAATTCAACAAAACGGGTTTTACATCAACTTGCCCAAGTCACTTATATTCCAGGTCAGTTTCAGTATGATATAGAGGAGAAAGCGGATAAAAATAAAATAGAACTTTATGCCCCACCTTATCGTCCTGCAAAAATGCCTGAACAAAATACACAAACTTGCAATGAAACTCTTCAAATACCCCATTATGAGCAACGACAACAAGAAACAGTACTCCGGCGAGTTAAAAAAGGGCAAGATGGAAGAAGCCGTATTCAAAAAACCACAGACTGGCCGTATCGCTTGATAGGCCAATTAAAACTTTGTTTTTCAGATGGAGAATATGGGGGATCTGGAGTTATGGTTGGCCCACAACATATTCTAACATGTGCACATAATATTTACAGAAAAGAATGGGCCCACAAAGTAGTAGTTCGTTTAGGCCTTAATGATGACTTAGCACCTTATGGGGAATCTTTAGCTACTCGAATATATACCTTTAAGCGTTGGATTAAGCAAAAAGATAAGTCATATGATTTAGCACTCCTGGTATTAGCAAAGCCGATTGGAATGCAAACGGGCTGGTTTGGTTTATTAGCAGCACTGGATAAAGATTTGCAAAAGCATAAGGTCAATATTACTGGATATCCTGGAGATAAAGGGTTTAAGCAAATGTGGACAATGTGTCATGGGTTACAAAATCTTTTTGAAGAACAGATTACCTATGAAATTGATACATATGGAGGACAAAGCGGAAGTGCTATTTGGCTTAATAAATGGGGGAGCCCTTACGTAGTAGGGATACATACGCGAGGAGGCAATTTTATGTCCAGCAACTCTGGAGTGCGAATTTCGTATGCAAAAGCAAGGAAATTAGTTCGCTGGATTGGGGAAACACTAACTTTAAAGGAGCGCGTTAATTATCTTCCAACTAATGTGCTATCCTATGAAACAGTTGGTAGATTATTTAAGAAAACACGCGAAGGAAACTCGAAAGCATTAATGAAACTTTTAAATGCAAGCCATAGCAATCATGCTCATGCACAATATCTTTTAGCAATGCTATATGAATATGGATGGGGAGGACTTACTAAAAATATTAAGAAAGCAGGCAATTTTTATAATAAAGCAGCTAAACAAGGCCATTTAGAAGCTCAATCTCACTTAGGCTGGGTAAGCAGCAATTATCTGTTCGGCAGAGGAAATGAAATGGTAAAGGATAAGATCCAAGCGTTAAAATGGTTAAAAATAGCTGCTAGCCAAGGGGATTTAAGTTTACAATTTAATCTGGGTTCCATATACTACAATGGCTTTGGTGTAGCTCGAGATTATATTGAAGCAGCATACTGGATTCAAAAAGCTGCAGTTCAAGGAAACGTACATATGCAGAACTATTTAGGCTGGATGTATCAACATGGATTAGGAGTAAAGCAAGATTACACCCAGGCAAGAGAGTGGTATCAAAGAGCTGTAGACCAGCGAGATCAATTGTGCAAAATTCAATTATGGTGGATAAAAATTATGTTATGGTGGATTTTTATTTTACAAGCAATATTTAGCATATAAGAAATAATTTATATTGGACCAGCGGGACATTTGTACAGAAACTTACGGTTGTGTTTTCAGCAAAGGCTACTAAATTTAGTAGCTTACTACATAAAGATTAAGGATGTTTAAGCTTGCCAGATAGCTGGTCGAAGGGTAATATTTTACAGTCTTTTCATATAACGAAACAACTGTATATAAATAAAATTAGTTGAAAATAGCAATTTAATCAATGGGTTTTATGTAATGGATAATAAGAAATTAAATATGCGGGTTATGCTATAGCTTACTCTGCTTATTACTTTGCTTCAATTGTTTGCTATTGCCTGTTTTTTTAGAGTAAATTCGTTATATGAATTCTACAAGTATTTAACAATCGATAGAAAAATTCTAGATGGTTAAAAAAATAGAAACAGTGCTAGTACAGATCAATAATAATAAGGCTTATAAATTGCTGTAAGATTTAGAAGAATTACACATTAGATGTTTAGTCCAAAAAAGAAAGCCTACTGCGGAACGACAAATAGTTACCTTCTATCTATATTCTCTCCATTTAAAATAAGCTTTCACAGTAGATTTAGTTAAATGGCTATATTGCGTATAAATTTTAGAAAGACACGGTTTAATTATTAGACCTACATAAGAGATTTTTTTGGATAAAATAAGCTATTTTATATGAAACTTACATCTATTGCCCCTATCAACAAAAGTATCTTACTAATTTACTTAACTTTTAGTAGCTGTATATTATTGCTATTTCCAAGCTCTATACTAGCATTTTCTAGGCATTCAAACACTACAGGTATACCAAACCTGTACAAGCCTATGCCCCATACACATTCCACTACCCAACTAGCTCATGTAATAGCTACGGCCACTTCGCCCTCTTCTTCTATTACAACTGACATGATAGAAATAGCAAAAATCATGAGTATGACTACAATTAATGCAGTTGCATATGGTATCGTACATGATTTAATTACCACCCAAATTAATTTTGATTACTTTGCTTCTGATCGTACGCATCATGGCCCTTATACAAAAGCCCATTTTCCTTTTATTTATCGGACTAATAACAAGATACTGTACGCACTATTATGGGGAACTATAGCTACCTGGTGGGTAGGATTGCCTCTAGGAATAATATGTGGTATAGCTGCTAGATGTAATAGTAAAAAACTTACCTGGCATAATTTGATGAAGCCCATGTCACTTTTTTCAGTCGGAATGCTTACTACTTCTATTATAGTAGGTCTACTCAACTATGTAAACTATAAAGATTCGTTCGAAATGGTAGCGGTTATGCATCAAACTTCTTACATCACAGGTATAGTAGGCGGAATATTGATGGCCTATTACCTATACAACTACACACCAGAAAAATCTAGTGAAGAAAAGATAATACAATTTGAACCCAATAGTATCACTATAAACCTTGTACGCTTATTTGGAAATAAATAGAAACTAAGCAGACATCCCTTCTATAATTCATATCTTGACTATCATAGCTCTAATGAAATACTGTTACCATATAATTTATAGGTATTCTTCCAATCAACTACGTGGATGAAATTCCTGAATGGTTTGTTGTAAAAAACTACGATCTAAGTGCGTATATATTTCCGTAGTAGTAATAGACTCATGCCCCAATATCGCTTGTACAGCCCTTAAATCAGCTCCCCCTTCTACTAAGTGAGTGGCGAAAGAATGCCTAAAAGTATGTGGGCTTATTTCTTGCACCAAGCCTATTTTAGCAGCTAATTCCCTGATAATTATAAAAACCATTACACGACTCAATTTACCTCCTCGTTGATTCAAAAACACAAAGTTGCTTGCTTCTTTTTTGGTGGGAAAATGCTTGCGTACCTCTTCTAAATAAATCGACAAGTATTTTAATGCGATCTTGCCTATAGGTACCAATCTTTGCTTATTGCCTTTACCTAACACCTGTACAAACATTTCTTTAAAATAAATATCAC
>MKUM01000038.1:2052-6567 GCA_001897825.1 Candidatus Amoebophilus sp. 36-38 | reverse complement strand
TTCACTTTGTATGAGTTAAATGTTGATTATAAATTAGTTGTTAGCTAGTCAATTCCAATCAACGGAGGAAAAAATTACTTTAGATCTTATACTCTTTAATTACCTGTTGGTTGTATAATAAGAATTGTATTTAGATAATTTTTTTAAGCTAAAATATATTAATTAGTATTTAAAAAAAGTCGTTTCCTTCTACGAAAGGGCCAGATAAGTTGTTTTTTAGTTTTATCTATATCAATAATACTTTTATTAATCCTACAAACCTAAGGGGAATAAAAAATTATCACCGAAAGTATAGAAGCTTTACAATTCATACGGTAGGTTTTATTGTTTCTTACTGAACATCCCAGCCTTTGCTGGACACACATACATACTTTTTTAACAGTATCAAGTGAATTTTTTTATTAATTTCGATCAATGCCCACCTGCTTGCTGTAACAACTTTACTATTTCTGTATGATTTTTCTGCTTAGCAAGCATTAAAGGTGTATCACCCAAGAAGTCAGTAGCATTAATACTTGCTCCTTTTTCTATTAGTAGGGCTACTACCTCTTGATGGCCTCCCGATGCAGCAACATGTAACGGTGTATCACCCTGAGAGTCAGTAGCATTAATATTTGCCCCTTTTTCTAGTAGAAAAGCCACTATCTCTTTATGGCCATCCCATACAGCAACATGTAACGGTGTATAACTCCAGGAGGAAATAGCATTAACATTTGCCCCTTTCTCTATTAATAAGGTTACTACCTCTTTGTGTCCGGACCTCGCAGCAACATGTAACGGTGTATAATCCAAGGAGTTAACAGCATTAATATTTGCCTCTTTTTCTAGTAGTAAAGTTACCACATCTTTATAGCCCCACCTCGCAGCAATATCTAACGGTGTATCACCCCAGGAGTTAGTAGCATTAATATTTGCCCCTTTCTCTATTAATAAGGCTACTACCTCTTTGTGTCCGTGCTCCGCAGCAACATATAACGGTGTATAGTTCCGATACTTAGTAGTAGCATTAACATTTGCCCCTTTCTCTATTAATAAGGCTACCACCTCTTTATGGCTACGCTTCGCAGCAAAATGTAACGGTGTATTACCCTCGTTATCAACTACATGAACATCAGCACCGTTTGCTAAAAGCGCTTGGACTATATTAGACTGATTATAAATAACAGCATAATGTAAAGCAGTGTAGCGATCTTTAGAATCAGAATGTTCATTCACATCTAAACCGTTTTTTAATAATTCTAATACCTTATCTAAATTACCCAAGGATACTGCCTTTTGTATGGGGGGCATAGGGCGAGGAAGTGGAAGAAAACTCATGACCTTTTTTGCAGGTGTTGTAGTGGAATTTGATTTTTTAATCGATGGATCAGCATTAATGACTCGATTAACTGTTGCAACTGAAGTAGGCATTATTTTAGGAACTGACACAATTCCTAAAGATGCTTCACTGCCTTTTTCTTTTTCTTTTTCTTTCTCTTTCTCATCGTGCTTTTGTTTCTCTTCTTCTAATTCTTTCTTTAATTTCTCTACTTGGCTTATTAATACTTCTTGCTCTCTAGCTGAAATAACCTTTTCTTTTTCAATTCCTTTCTCTTTCTCTTTTTCTAATTCATGTACTTGAATTGTTAGTTCATCTTTTACTTTTCTCTCTTCTTCTTTTTCTTTTTGTAAAAAAGAATAATCTCGGTATCGGTACTTTTCACAAGCAGGAAATACCTCTTCTAGTAAGTGATGTACAATTTTCATTGCAGGACGTTCGCTTTCAACTAGCCAACATGTATTTATCAGTTCTCTGATTTTTAAGGGCGTATCCTCAGTAATGTCTTCACGATTTCCTGCTTCGGTATGTTTAATCAATCCACGTATATCTTTTTCAAAGTTTGGAAATGGTTCTCTACGGGTTCCCAATTGCCATAATAACATTCCATAACTATATACGTCACCAGCTTTAGTACCCTTAGGTATACCTATTAACTCAGGGGACTTCCAACGCCAGGTATCACCTGCCCACCCTTCATAACTAGTTGCACCACTCTTTAACACAGCTGAGCCAAAATCTGTAATTTTAGCCCTTCCTACAGCATCCAATAAAATATTTTCACTTTTTAAATCACAATGTACAATATCCCACTGGTGCAAATAACTGAGCCCACCGGCTATATCCAAAGCAATTTGATAACGGAGTTGCCAAGAAGCGTCCCAATTACTATCTCCTTGATGCTTTGTTAACAAACTCCAGAGAGAGCCTTGACTTGCATACTCCATTATTAAAGCATCTTGCATTGGAGGGGATGCTAGTTGAAAAGGAGTTGATTCTGGAATCTGAAAAAAGCCTAAGAAACTAATGATATTTGGATGTTTAAGATTTGCTATAATAATAGCTTCTTTTTTGAAAGCAGCGATTTGTTCTCTATTAAGCCTGTAGAGCTTTTTAACAGCTATGGTATCTTCTTGATAGACAGCTTGATAAACCGTTCCCATGCCTCCAGAACCTAGTTCTCTAATGTATTCAATATGTTGTGCATCCTTAGTAGAAATAGTAGGAATCGATGTTTTAAAGTATCTCCTTCTCCAAGTAGCATCTTTTATAGGTGAATCAACTCTTGTTAGCTTTATTTCTCTATCTTCCTTCTCCTTCTCCTTCTCTTTCTCCTTTTCTTCATCTCCTTTCTTGATAACACCTCTTTTCATTCCTCCTGCGAGACCTACCTTAGAAACCATCACATGCACTAACTGTTCACTTTGAGGAGAAATAAATTGAACTACTCCTTTTTGTTCTTCTGGACTTAATAGGAATGTTTGTTCTAGATCTATATCTTTAGCTATGGCTACAGATAACTCATGAGGTTTGCTAGTAAAATCCCCATGCTTTTCTATAACTTTTGCTTTTAGTTCTCCTTGTTCTTCATATAAGTCTTTTAGTCCCCATCCTCCTGAAATAAATTTTTGCTCTATTAATTGCTTGATTATTTCAATCCGTTTAGTTGATCCCAGTATAACATCTGCTTGTTCTTTTTCTTCAGGAACAAGCTGATTAAAAGAATGATCACAGCTCTGTAAACATAAACTGAGCAACAGAGCACAAGCTATCAGCCTATCAGTTAATTTGTAATACCTTTTCATTTTGTATAAGTCAAATGTTGATCATAAATTAGTTGTTAGCTAGTCAATTCCAAGCAACGGAGGAAAAAGTTACTTTATTATACTCTTTATCCCCCTTATTCCCCATTGGTTATATAACAAGAATTGAGTTTAAATAAACATTTTAAGCTGAAATAGGCTTAGTTAACATTTTAAAAGACTGTTTCGGTCGGTATAGAAAACAGCCCCAAGGTAATATCTCTTCATTTAAAGAGCGGATTATCTTCAAACAACAGTTTAGAAGGGATTATAATTCCTTGCCTAAAAGCTTAGTTAGCTCTTTTAGTTCTTTAACTTTGGTTTGTGCATTTATATCGCCTTGATCAGCCGCTTTTTGATACCATGCTACTGCCTTCCGTTCATCTTTATCTACTCCCTTGCCATCTACATACATCGCGCCTAGCTTATTTTGTGCATGAGTATATCCTTGATCAGCAGCTTTTTGATACCATTCTACCGCCTTGCGTTCATCCTTTGCCACACCTCTTCCATGTTCATACATCCAGCCCAATCTAGTTTGTGCAGCTGCATATCCTTGATCAGCCGCTTTTTGATACCATGCTACTGCCTTGCGTTCATCTTTATCTACCCGTCTTCCATTTTCATACATCCAGCCCAAATTATATTGAGCAACTGCATACCTTTGATCAGCCGCTTTTTGAAACAATTCTACTGCTTTGCGTTCATCTTTATCTACTCCTCTTCCATTTGCATACATCACACCCAAATTATATTGTGCCCCTACATATCCTTGATCAGCAGCTTTTTGATACCATTTTACTGCTTCTTGATAATCCTTTTTTACAACTTGGCCCTTACTATACATAATACCCAGTTCACATTGGGCAACTACGTGCCCTTGATTGGCCGCTTTTTGATACCATTCTACTGCCTTGCGTTCATCTTTATCTACTCCCTTGCCATTTGCATACATCGCGCCCAAATTATATTGTACCTCTATATGTGCCTCTATATATCCTTGATCAGCCGCTTTTTGATACCATTCTACTGCCTTGCGTTCATCTTTATCTACCCCCTTGCCATTTGCATACATCGCGCCCAAATTATATTGAGCAACTGCATTTCCTTGATCAGCCGCTTTTTGATACCATGCTACTGCCTTGCGTTCATCTTTATCTACTCCCTTGCCATCTGCATACATCGCGCCCAAATTATATTGAGCAACTGCATTTCTTTGATCAGCCGCTTTTTGATACCATGCTACTGCCTTACGGTAATCTTGAGCTATTCCTATTCCATTTAAATACATCCAGCCCAATCTAGTTTGTGCAGCTGCATTTTCTTGATCAGCTGCTTTTTGATACCATTCTACTGCCTTGCGTTCATCTTTTTCTACTCCCTTGCCATCTACAT
>MKUM01000038.1:0-2040 GCA_001897825.1 Candidatus Amoebophilus sp. 36-38 | reverse complement strand
TTTTTCTACTCCCTTGCCATCTACATACATCGCGCCCAAATTAGATTGAGCAACTGCATATCCTTGATCAGCAGCTTTTTGATACCATTCTACTGCCTTGCGTTCATCCTTTGCCACACCTCTTCCATGTTCATACATCCCGCCTAAATTAGATTGTGCAGCTGCATATCCTTGATCAGCAGCTTTTTGATACCACTTTACTGCTGCTTGATAATCCTTTTTTACAACTTGGCCCTTACTATACATAATACCTAGTTGACGTTGGGCAACTACATCTCCTTGATCAGCAGCTTTTTGATACCATTCTACTGCCTTGCGTTCATCTTTAGCTACCCCTATTCCATTTAAATACATCCAGCCCAAATTATATGGAGCAACTGCATACCTTTGATCAGCCGCTTTTTGATACCATTCTACTGCCTTGCGTTCATCCTTTGCCACACCTCTTCCATGTTCATACATCCCGCCCAAATTAGATTGTGCAGCTGCATATCCTTGATCAGCCGCTTTTTGATACCATTCTACTGCCTTGCGTTCATCTTTAGCTACCCCTATTCCATTTAAATACATCCAGCCCAATCTAGTTTGTGCAGCTGCATGTTCTTGATCAGCTGCTTTTTGATACCATTCTACTGCCTTGCGTTCATCCTTTGCCACACCTCTTCCATGTTCATACATCCCGCCCAAATAATATTGTGCAGCTGCATATCCTTGATCAGCCGCTTTTTGATACCACTTTACTGCTGCTTGATAATCCTTTTTTCCTATATTCTCCCCTATTTTATCAGATCTAAGAGCTCCTGCATATAATATACAAGCTACTTTGTATTGGGCTTCAAGATGTCCTTCTCTTGCTGCCTTATAGTACAGTGTAAAAGCTTCTCTACGATTTTTTGGCACTCCTAGCCCTTTTTCATGCATCATCCCTAATTTAAAAGTAGCATCAGTACAACCTAGCTGTGAAGCTTGTCTGTAATAGTCAAAAGCTTCAGGATAATGAACATAACTCCACCTATCTTCAAAGTACATATCTCCCAAAGTAAGATAGGCAATTGAAACTTCTTCCTGAGAGCTTATACCTGTACTTCCAGTCCTAATTATTTGTGTACAGGTATTAAACTTTATGGCCTTTTTGGAGGAGATAAGTTGTGTTTTGCCTGAATAATCTCTGCAAAGAGTATTTTCTGAGAGAATTAACTCATTAAATTCTCTGCAAGTGCGCCGAACATTCAAAAGAGTTGAGGAAGGTAGAAAGAAGAAGATGAGTAGTTTTATTTCAGCAGGCATTTCTATAAGTGTAGAAGAAATAAGAGTGTTTCCCGCTGAAGTGTCCTCATTAGCAGATGAAATTACATTATTAGAAAATTCATCTCTCTCGTCATTAGAAGTTTTCTCATCTATTAACAAGCATATACGTTTACTTGGCCTGTTTGGATTAGATTGTCCTGTTGTTACTTTATCTTCCTTTTCTCTCTCCTCTATATTATTCTCCTCTGTTTCCTCTTCTTTTTTCTTGCCTTTTTCTTCATTATCCTCTCTCTTTCTCTTCATCCCCCCTAAAAGGCCACTCTTAAGTACTACCACACGACCTGGCTTTCTATTCTGCGGTACATTAAAATGAACGGCTTGTTTTTGTTCTTCCTGACTTAAGCATGATAATTGTTCTAGGTTTATATCTTGAGATATGCTTACAGATAACTCATGAAGTTTACTGGTAAAATCTCCATGTTTCTCTATTGCTTTTATTTTTAATCTATCTTGCCCTCCATATATGTCTTTTAGCTCCCATCCTGTTAAAGCAAGTTTTCGCTTTAACGGTTTCTTGATTATTTCAATTTGTTTAGTTAATCCCGGAGTACCATCTATGGGCCTTTCTACGTTAACATCAAGCTGATTAAAAGAATTACCACAGCTCTGTAAACATAAACTGAGCAACAGAGTACAAGCTATCAGACTATCAGTTAATTTGTAATGTCTTTTCACTTTGTATGAGTTAAATGTTGATTATAAATTAGTTGTTAGCTAGTCAATTCCAATCAA
>MKUM01000037.1 GCA_001897825.1 Candidatus Amoebophilus sp. 36-38 | reverse complement strand
GTTATGGATAAAAGTAAACCAGTAATTTTTTTTAAAAGCTTGCTTTTGTCATAGAAATCTTCCTGCCCAGCGAACTCAATTCTTGGTTATGCAAGAACTCTAGTGAAGTGCCTAAATAAAAGGAATTACGCTTAACTCGCTCGGTTTAGCCGAGTGAGGATTATTTTTTATTTATACCCTACCGCCTCTAAGAATCCTGGTGGTAATTGCACAGTTAGTTGCTTATTCTTGTGATCTATGTGTTGAATGAAGGTAGGCACATGAGGTATTAATAACTCTTTGTTGAAGTAGTCAATTACCAAACATGCATGCATGGGAAACTGTTCGATTCGCTGGACAATACCTAGTTTGCCTTGGTGTAGATCTGTTACATAATATCCTACTGGAGCTTCATCCTGGTGTGTTTTGTGTACGACTATAATCGTATCTAAAACTTCTTGTGGTAGCCAGATAGTTTTATTAATTAATTCAAGAGCTGCAGATTTATCTGCTATACCTTGAAATTTTAGTAATGCTCGATGGTCTTGTAAAGTGGCTTCTTCTATTCCATAAGGCACTAGTGTAGTCCCTATTTTAATAAAGATATATTTGATGGTGTCAAGCGTTGCTAAATCAGGCTCTAGGTGTGCTATTACCTGTCCTTTCAGGCCACGGGCTTGTATAATTTTACCTATCTCAGTATGGTTTATATCTGGATGAGACATCTATTATTTACTCATGTTACGCAACAAAGGACTGAAACCTTAATTTTCTCTGTTGAAAAGAAATTGAATAAAACTTTTTTAATTTAACTTGAGTTGTTTAAAGCAAGTTTCGCCTGCGGCGCACCTTACTTTTTTTCTGCCACAAAAAAAGTAAGCAAAAAAGTCACCGCTGTGCAGAAAAAAGCTAAAATTTACAACTGGACCCCATTAGTCTAAACCCTTTCTCCTTCGCTGCTTTTCCAGTGCATGAAAGAGATTTAGCGGCCAGACATTCGGAAACAGCCCATCCCTACATACCCACTGTCCTCACGTCTGACCGGCTTGCCCTGCAAATTTTTTAACGCCTTTTTCTGCAAGGCGGTTTTTTTAACTTTTTCCTAAGTCCTTGGGAGTAGTATAGTGCATGGATCCTTTCCAATTACAAAGTTACAAAGCCAAGTTAATAATTTAATCTCTTAGTTGCCTAGGGTGAGTTATTTATTCTGCTGATATAAGCTTAGTTACAATTTCCTCATCACTCATCGGATACTTAGTTCCTGCTATTTCTTGATAATTTTCATGTCCTTTCCCAGCTATCAGGATGATATCTCCTGGCTGACTCATTTGATAAGCAACTCGAATAGCCTCTGGCCTGTCGATAATAGATAGCGTTTTTAGTTGTTGGGCTTGTGTCAGGCCTTGCTTCATTGCTTCTATGATCATCTTGGGGTCTTCATAGCGAGGATTATCAGAAGTTAAGATCAGTTGATCACTTAATTTGTAACCTATTTTTGCCATCATGGGCCTTTTTTGTACATCTCTATTACCTCCGCAACCTACGATGGTAATAATCTTACCCTTTTGGCTGGCCATTTTTCGAATTTGGTGAATGGCTAATAGTACTTTTTCAAGTGCTTCGGGTTTATGGGCGTAATCGATAATGATATCCAGCTTTTTAGGAGTACGCAGGTGTTGAAATCTACCTAAAATGGGTTTGATCGCAGATAGGGCTACCAGGATATCCTGACTAGGCTGTTGTAGTAGGCTGGCAACGGCATAAGCAGTTAGCAAGTTATAGGTATTGAAAGAACCTAGCAGTTGAAACCAAACATTTTGTCCACCTATACGTAGTTCTAATCCTTGCCAAGTATTAGCAAGGAGCTGTGCTGTAAAATCAGCTGGGTTTCGCATGGCCAGACTATAGGTCGTAGCAAGGGTATTTTGTATCATGATCTTGCCTCGTTTGTCATCGGTGTTGTAAAGTGCAAATGCAGTCGCAGGCAACTCATCGAAAAGTCTTTTTTTTGCTTTAATATATTCATCAAAGGTCAGGTGGTAATCTAAATGGTCGTGGCTTATGTTTAAAAATATGGCGCCTGTTAGATCCAAGCCAGCTAACCTGTTTTGTATAATTGCATGGGAACTAGCTTCCATGAAGCAGTATGTGCAGCCTGCCGCTACCATTTGAGCTAAGGATTTATTAATATCAATAGAATTAGGTGTAGTTAGCGTACTGGGGAAAATTTGATCATTAATTTTATTATGTATGGTAGAAAGTATGCCAGTACCATACCCAAGTTGTCTGAAAAGTCCATGTAATAAATGGACTGTACTCGTTTTTCCGCTCGTTCCTGTAACAGCTACTAGCTTGAGCTTCTTGGAAGGATTTTGATAAAAGTTGCTAGCTATAATGCCTAATGCCTGACTGGCATTTTTTACATATACGTAGGTGATACCTGGTAGGATAGTCTCGGGCTCTCTTTCACATACAATGGTTTTACTGCCTGCAGCAATAGCGGCTGGTATATACTGATGTCCATCTTGCGTACTACCTGGTATGGCCACAAATAAACTGCCTGCAGATACTTCTCTTGAATCCAGACAAATATCTTGGATGAACAAGTTGGTTTCTCCTGTGATTTGTTGTACAGGAACCGTATCTAATAATTCTTCTAATTTAGGCATTTAGGTCAGTTCTAAGGTAATAGTTTTGGGTAGTGTCACCTGGGTACCAGGTAGTATAGATTGTGCTTTGACAACGCCATTGACTGGACCTTGTAACTGTACTTGTAATCCTCGATTTTCCAATAAGAAAAGTGCATCTCTTAATACCATTCCGACTACTTTGGGTACCTGAGTAGGAGTAAAATCTCCCGATGATTTCCATTCAAACGATTCGTCTTGTTGGGTAATTTGTAACCATTCATCAGCATCTGCTAGGGAGGGGATATCTAATCCTAATTCCTGCATAACAATTTGCCAATCATCTTTATATGCTACCCTAAATCTAGGAGGAGTAGTGCTGAGCATCGCTGAGTCGGTAGGTACCAGATAGGAGGCAGAGACTAAGTCTTTAGCAGATAATTTATCTGCAATTTCTTTGACAACCGGTGCAGCTACTTGTCCACCAAAGTGATATTTTGCTCCTTGAGGGTCGTCAATCACTACGATGCAGCTATAACGTGGGTTATCCGCTGGGAAATAGCCAGCAAAAGATGCAAATGTATCATCCGAGTATTTACCATTTTTTATTTTGTTCGAGGTTCCTGATTTGCCGGCTACTTGATAAAACCCATGTCTAAATTTACGGGCAGTTCCACGTTCTACCACCCCTTCTAGCATGGCTCGAAGTTTTTTAAGTGTTTCGTCCGAACATATTTTTTTGTTAAGGACTGAAGTTGTAAAAGTTTGGATAGTCCTGTTGGCATACTTAATTTTTTTGACCAGAACAGGTCGTAGCATTTTACCTTGGTTAGCTATGGCATTGTAAACAGTAAGTATTTGCAAAGGAGTTAATTTTATTTCATATCCCATAGACATCCAGGGTAGTGTCACTTTGGTCCAACCACTACTTTTGGGGGTCTTTATTAAGGGCTTGCCTTCGCCATATAGTTGTATTCCTAGCGGTTTATCAAGGCCTAATTTTTGAATATGATCAATAAATTTTTGAGGATTTTCGTTAAACACACTATCGATTAGCTTAGCAAGTCCTATGTTGGTAGATGTTTCCATCACTTGTTGGAGTGTAAGTACACCATGTCCGCCTCTCTTAACATCATGCATAGTAAGGTTATAGAATTTATACTCCCCATTCCCTGTATCTACTGTATCAGTCAGTGTAAGGTCAGTTTCTTCTAAAAGGGCTAGCATGGGAATAACTTTGAAAACAGATCCTGGCTCAGTAGCTCCCTGACTTCCTGTCGCATAGTTGTAGATCTCTTGATACTCATTGGGTGCTACTTTTCCTAAATTGACCATAGCCTTTATTTCTCCAGTAGCTACTTCCATAACGATTACCGCACCATAATTAGCATTACTTTCTTGTAAAACTTTTAATAAGCTAGCATGTGCGACATCTTGTAAATTAATATCGATCGTAGTGATCAGGTCGTATCCGTTGATTGGCTTTTGGGTAGAATTACTTTGAATCATTTTCCAATTTCCACCTGTCACCTTTTGATACAATGCGCCTCCATCTACCCCTCGCAAAGTTCTATCAAAGCTGTATTCCAGTCCTACGCCACTTCCATTTTCATTGATAAAACCGAGGGTTCGCGCAGCTAGCTCTCGAAAGGGTTTGAACCTTTTTTCTGTTTGCTCAAAGATAATTCCACCCCTAAATCGTCCTTCTCTAAAGATAGGCCATTCACTTATTTGTTTTTTTTCTTGGTGATTGATTCGCTTATTATTTAAGGAGAGGTATCTTTTTTTAGATTTTCGAGCTTCGTCTAAGATAGATTTATAGGTTGCTGCTGTTTTATCCTTATAAAAATCAGCTAAAAGTGTACTCAGTGAATCCAAGCTTTCTTGAAAAAGTATTTCATCAGCAATACAAGGATCTAACGCGACTTTATAAAAAGGTAATGAAGTGGTCAGAAGACTCCCGTCTTGAGCGTAAATATTTCCCCTACTAGGTTTAATAGGCCTAAATTCTACGGTTGCTATCTGAGCTAGCTTCTCCCATTTCTTTCCTTGGAAAGATTGTATATATACCAGCTTGCCAACTATAGTTAGGCCAAATACAAATAAGCCTAAAAAAGCTAATCTGGTTCGAAGGAGAATAACTTGCTTAGCATCCATTTTATTTGCTAACCTTTACTTTAATGGGTGGTTGATTTGATTCATAGATGCCTAAGGGCGCAACCCGTTGTGCCACCACAGACTGCTTGCTATCTAGCATATAACTCGATTTAAGTGATGTGAACTCTACACGTAATGCCCCTACTTCCTGTTCTAAGGTGTCCACTTTACGTGCGGTACGCTCGTAATAGTGCGTGTTCCCAACATAGATGATGCCTAATAATAGGCTATATGCTATCAGTGGTACATATCTACTAGGCAGGCCATCCATAAATAGCTTACCAAAAGGTAAACTTTTTTCTAGATAGGTAAAAAGCCCGTACTTTTTCTGTTTTTTGGCGACTTTATATACATTCTTTGCCATCTGATTTGATCTAGCCTAGATATTTTCAAAAATATAAAATTTACTGGGGTGTTCAATAAAATTTGATTACATAAAATAATCTAAGTTACTAATCGGCAAAGTCGAGTGATTGTTTAGGTATCTCTTATTTTTAAATTCAGGACCATCATATGGTGTCCTAATCCCCAAAGAGATCGTTGGTAGTTATTTTAAAGTGATAAAGATTTAAAAATTAGATGAGTGGATGTGCCTTGATATATACTGCTCAACTAACTACCTTTGTAAATAAAAATATTGAATGTTTTTTATAAGGTGCTATGCATAATCTCTCCGTTCTAAAAAAGTTATTATTGACATTTGCAGTATTGTTAATTGCCTTGGGCAGCATTGGGTATTTTTATTATAACCGCTGGAAGAAAGATGTGCAACAAGTAGCAGCTATTCCTTATATTTTGGAAAGTAGTGCATTAGTATGCGATTTAGAGTCGGTGGGTAAGCAATGGGCGAATTTTCGCGAAGGTGCTATAGGTCAGGATTTGAGTATGCTGCCTTTTTTTACCAATGTACAGCCGAGTCTAACATTTTTAGTGCAAGCTGGAGTTGATAAAAATTTATTGGATGAACTTTCTTTAATTATTTCTATACATGGGCTTAGTGAAGAAGAAATCGGATATGTCTTTTATCTGGATATACGTAAGCCAACCACCAATTCTCTACTAGCGTTTCTAGAAAATCAAAGGAAAAATAATAAATATAAATTTGAAACGAGAAATTATGCTGGATATAGCATTACAAGCGTGAGGCAGCCCAGCGCCAAGGGAACTAAAACACTTTATATGCTTAAACAAGGTAATTATATAATGCTTAGTTTCTCTGAACTGCTGATAGAAGATATCATTCGTGGCTTATCTTATAAGGAACGTTCGGCTTTTCTTTCAATGAAAAAGACCTCCTATAAACAGGGTAGTTTATACATCAATTTCCCCAAAATCCCATCTTTGTTACGTGTTTTTTTGAAACAAGAATATGGTTGTAAGTTAGGGACGCAGTTGGTAGGTGCTTTACCTGCTGCTCAGCTAGAATTAAAGCTATCTAATCACTATCTTCTTCTAAATGGTGTAACTAAGAATTCGCTTACATCATCCAATAAATCTTATTGGATAGATGGATTAGCTAAAGATAATCCGAACTCTTTTCGATTGGCATCTTATATACCATCAAGTTGTGCAGTTGTCCAATATTATACTTTTAAAGATGCTGAAATGTTTGCCAATGCGATGTGTTCCTACAGAAATAAACAAAGGAATGATCAAGCAACGACGTTTAAGGAAAATCGTAGTATTAAAAATTCGTTGAATTCGCTCTTAAAAAGTGATTTTGGCCGCTGTACGCTAGGACCAGATTTAACAGATCAGCTTTTGTTTATTCATATCAATAATGTTGAAAGAGCTACAGATATTCTAGAAGAAGTAAAATTAATTGCAGTACCTGGAGAACAACAGATCAGTAAATGGTCTACTATTTATCCGGTTAATAATCAAGTTTTTAAAAATTGGTTACCTAGTATCATCTTCCCTGATTTTGAGCCTCAGTTACTTACTATTCTAGATAACTATATCATCTTAGCTAATAGTTTTTCTGCATTAAAACAGTTACAAAAAGCCCATGAACAAGGCAACACCTGGGGTACTGAAAATAGTCGTCAGCAAAGATTTTTAAGTAGTACGTTGGAATCTGCCAATTTCAGCATGTTTATTAACCTAGAATATGCTTGGCCATTAGTTACACAAAGGCTGAAGCCAGCTTGGAAAGCTGTATTTGATAAACATCTTGGCAATTTTCGAAAATTTGGGTATGCTAGTTTGCAGTTTGTAAATACTCCGCAGGTTGATCAACAGGTGCACTCCATGAATATATTGTTGGCACATGTGGCAAATAAAGAGGAAGTTTCACCTAGTCTACAAGCTGATAAAACACCTACGCTACCGTTTTTTCAAACAGAAGCTCCGATTAGTAGTCGGCTCTTTTTTGTTGAAACACATAAAAAAGATGACCCTCATGTGTTGGTACAAGATGCGCTTGATCAATTATATTTTCTAGATAATGTGGGTAAGTTAGTTTGGAAAAAGAAGCTAGAAGGACCTATTTTAACAGATATTTTATTGATCGACTTGTATAAGAATAATAAGTGGCAGTATGCGTGTGCTACCTCAGATTCTTTACATATTATTGACTATACGGGGCAAGAGGTTAGCCATTATCCGAAAAAATCGCCTCAATCTGGGAAAGACGTAAAAATTAACATCATTGATTATAGTGGTGATAAGAACTATAGATTTTTAATGACCGATTCGAGGGGAAATATTTATTTACGAGACGCACAGTATAGACCGCTGCCAGGCTGGAACCCTAAGTCATTGCATGCTCCGTTTGCGATTACGCCCTTTCATATAAGAGTTTACAAAGATTATTTTATATCATTACAAACCAATGGGATGCTTTCTGCGCTTAATAGAAGGGGGCAATTATATCCTGGATTTCCTATTAAAATACAGGAAAATGTTTACAATCCGCTGATCATACAGCGAGGTAATCATCCATCTACAACTCGCCTGATTATATTGACTGAAGAAGGCAAGCTCTATACCTACAATTTGTTGGGTGCTTTACAAAACAAGATACAGATTCCCAAGACAGATTATACGGCCAGATTTATCCTCTGTCCTGAAGTAGGTAGTGGAAATAGCTATGCAATCGTTCGGCAAGATTTGGATCAAGTAGCTGTACTTGATGAGCAAGGGAATCTATTATTTGAAAAAAAGCAAGAAGGAGAGCAAACCTTAAATTATCAGTATTATGTTTTCGGAAGCTATCAGTTTTATGCGATAACGGATCCAGTAAAAAAGAAAACATATCTATATGATGTAGCAGGGAAGGCCATCCATCACCTGCCTTTGGATAATAGTGGACAAGAGATAAAACTATTTTTTACAGAGACTACACGTCAGCTTTTGGTGTATACTAGTTTGAATAAGTCTATATTAAAATATGAGCTAACTGTAGAAGAAAGGTTAGAAACAACAAAAATAGAAGATCCAGACTTATCTGCTGCTTAAGATATATTCTTAATCAAGTATATAGGCTATTGAGGTTTAGCGCGAGCTTATAGAATACATGTTAAAATCTATGTTACATAAATTTCTAGTACAAGTACCTGCTTGGTGCTTAGTTATCTTACTTGCTATCTTCCAACAATGGAGTTGTTTGCCTAATTCTTCAAAGGAGATTGATAAAGCTAGGACTAGGGATAATAAGGGGGGAGAATTGCTGAAAAATCATGATAAAAAACTTGATAATTTGAAAAAAAAATTAGTAGAAACTAAAAATGAACTAGATGGCTTAACGGGGATACCTCCACTTATTAATTCTTCTAATCAAGTTGAATTAACTAGAATTTGTAGAAAGTTTATCCAAGAAGAGTATATTCCTTATTTAAAAGCTTTGGAAGATTATAGAGCTCAGCTTGAGAAATATGCAACAGATCCTTCTAAAAAAAGAGAACGTACTAGCGATTTACAAAATGTACGTGGTCATTTGTTATATGTAAAAAATCTGTTGGGTAAAAATAAAGCAAATAAGTTATATAATTTCTTTATAAAAAGATACGATCAATTTCACCCAGATAAAACATAGTTATCTTTGTATCTTTTTAAATTTATCTGTAGTGTAGGGGGTTTCCTCCCTACACTACAAAAAACTGATCGAGTTCTTGCATAACTTCTATTGTGCTGTCGGGAGTTTCCTCCCGACAGTATCAGCAGAGGATTGCTTAAAGAAGGAGATTCTGGATGCGAAAATAAAGCACCCTTATGGCTTTATAAGTGGAGTGCCAGGAGGAAACTCCTGGCACCACATGAGAAAAAATCTTGGATTGCTTCGCTTATGCTCGCAATGACGCTGCGAAGTCTTTACTTTCCGGTCATCGCGAGCCCACGAAGTGGACGTGGTGATCCAAAAAAGCTGAAGTGAATGCAAGATGAGGTTATATATATTATAAATACAGGTTATGCAAGAGGACTAATTAAGAATCAAACAGTATAATTTAAAAGGTTGATAATTTTAAAGTGCTATTGGAAGATTTCCCTGACGGCACAGCACAAAAACTTTAATCCATGAATATAGATATACTCCTTCGAGAAGGCATACAGCAAGCTTTTCAATCCTTGTTTAATATAGCCTTAGCATTAGAAGATATAGAATTACAATCTACCCGGAAGGAATTTGAAGGTACTCATACCTTTGTGTGTTTCCCTTTTGCTGCTGCCTGTAAGCTAAGCCCAGAAGGTGTTGCGAATGAAATAGGTAACTGGTTGCAACATCATACCGATTGGTTAGCTAGGTTTAACGTGGTTAAAGGTTTTTTGAATTTAATGTTAAAAGATACCATTTGGTTGGAGCAGTTTAACCAGATGTACCAAACTGAAAAATTTTGTTATTTTCCATCCAATGGTCAAAAAATAGTTGTCGAATTTTCATCTCCCAACACCAATAAACCCTTGCATCTGGGGCATTTAAGAAACAATTTTTTAGGATATGCTGTGAGCCAAATATTACAAGCAGTTGGCTATGAGGTATATCAGGTAAACTTGATTAACGACCGGGGCATTCATATTTGTAAGTCGATGGTGGCTTATCAGCATTGGGGTAGGGGAGAAACTCCTGAGTCCACTGGATTGAAAGGAGACCAATTAGTGGGAAAATATTATGTGAAGTTTGATCAAGTCTATAAGGAGCAAGTAGCAGCGCTAACACAAACTTTAGGTGATGCAGAACAAGCTGCTAAGCAAGCACCCTTGTTACAAGAAGTCCAGGCTATGCTAAAAAACTGGGAGGCAGGAGATATGGAAGTGTTAGCCCTGTGGGAAAAGATGAATAGTTGGGTGTATGAAGGCTTTCAGAGCACCTATCAAAAATTGAATATTACTTTTGACAAAGTATATTATGAATCGCAGACGTATCTGTTAGGTAAAGAAGTGATAGCTGAAGGACTTGCTAAAGGTGTTTTTTACAAAAAATCGGATGGATCCGTTTGGATTGATTTAACACAAGAGGGCTTAGATGAGAAGTTACTATTGAGGTCTGATGGAACGGCAGTATATATAACGCAAGATATGGGAACAGCTGATCTGCGATATCAAGATTTTAAGCCTCATAAGCTGGTGTATGTGGTGGGTAACGAGCAGGATTATCATTTCGAAGTGCTAACTAAAATTATGCAACGATTAGGTCGTCCTTATGCGACAGATATGTACCACCTCTCGTATGGGATGGTAGATTTACCTACAGGCAAAATGAAGTCTAGGGAAGGTACGGTAGTAGATGCGGATATGCTGATTGAAGAAATGGTTGAAACTGCTGAAAAACATACCAAGGAATTAGGAAAGATTGATGAATTTTCAGAAATAGAAGCAAAGGAGTTGTATCAGGTATTAGGTATGGGAGCGCTGAGATATTTTTTATTGCGTGTAGATGCAAAAAAGAGATTATTGTTCGATCCACGAGCTTCTATTGATTTTCAAGGTGATACAGGCCCTTTTATCCAATATACGCATGCTCGTATTGCTGCTGTCTTAAGAAAGGCAGAACAAGCTAATATAAATTTTAAGTCTACAGAAATAGCTAAGAATATTGACTTACATCCTTTAGAAAGAGAGCTCATTGTACAACTTGCTACATTTCCCGAAAAGTTAAAGGAGTCGGCTATGAGTTATGCGCCTGCTATCGTGGCTCAACATGCATTAGAAATCTCCAAAGCTTACAATAGGATGTATGCAGAACTATCTATGCTGCATGAACCAGATATTAAATTGAAATTGTTTAGGTTGCAACTCTCTACGCTTGTTGCAAGCGTCATTCGAACCATGATGCACTTGTTAGGTATTGTCGTTCCTGATCGGATGTAGGCTTAGCTATTAAAAAACATATTTCCCAGCAATCTCGATTTTAACGAGTGCCCAATATTCCCCACTCGGCGCAGCCGAGCGAGTGGAAAAGCGTGATTGTCATTGCGACTGTTTCACTTGCGTTCGCAGGGACGTCAGCGTGGCAATCCACACAGATACGTAAACGGCATACAAAAACTCAAGCAAAAAATTAAGTTTCTATCCGCCCTCAGAGTCACTTGAAAAGGACTCTGAGGCTAAGAAAAAACCGAGCGGCCAATTATGGAAACCTTAAATCATGTCTACTCCGTTATGATATCTACCAATTCTACCTCAAAAATAAGACTTGAATTAGGTGCAATATGGGTTCCAATTTGACGTGATCCGTAAGCTAATACAGAAGGTATAAATAAATGAGCTTTTGTATGTTTCTTTAAAAGTTTGATCCCTTCTTCAAAGCCTGGTATCATGCTACCTTGTCCTATCTTAAATTCAAGAGGCTCATATGATCTTCTTGAATTGTATATATTATTCTTTTGGGCTATTTCTGCAATATTGGTATCAAATACCTGCCCTGCTAGGATTTTACCTACATAATTTACTTTCACCGTATTACCTGATTTAGGAGTAGCGCCTTTACCAGGTTTATCAATAACATATCTAAGTCCTGAACTAGTTGATAAGGCATTGATATGGTTTTGAGTTAGATATTTATTAATAACTTCTATATCCTTAGGTAGTTGTTTTGTAGCTTCTTCTTTTTGTTTTTCAATCATGGCTTTCTGTTGTTGGATTAAATTCTTTTCAAATTCATCTTTACTTTGAATATCTTTTAAATGCATATGTGCATATAACAAGGTGTTTTCTTTCAGGTTATGAGTTGAAGCTAACTTAGAAAAATCCTTACCTAGTAAGGTCTTTGCAGGAAGTTTAAAGATAAACTTATCTCCCTTTTCTAACATGGTAATAGCCTCATAGAGTCCTCCGTCTGCATGAAGAATGGTGTCATCATAAGGTACTACGATCGGAGAATTGTTATCATCGGAGTTAAATAGTACTTTTTTATCTTGAGTTTCATATAACACATCTATCAGTAATAGTTGCCTATTTTTAGGTTTAAGGCCTTCTCCCTTCTTAACTACTTTATATTCTAGTCCAGTATTTGTTTTTTTAAAAAAACATTTATCACAGCCTACTAATAGGTTGATAAATACAATAGCGATAATTGTGTGTTGTATATATTTTTTAGAATGCTTTCTTAGACTGCTCATTATGTTAATATACTTTGTTTAGCTTTTACTAGTTCTTCAAATTTAGCTATAGTTTCTTCTAAAGACAAGTTAGATTTTCCTCCCGCAGCATTTTTATGTCCACCCCCTTCAAAATATTCTTTAGCGAGCGTATTGACATGAAAATCACCTACCGAGCGAAGTGATATATGTATACCATCCTGCTTTTCTTTGAAAAGCGCTGCTAATCGGATGCCTTTAATCGAGAGGGCATAGTTTACTAAACCTTCTGTATCTCCGATATTTAAGTTAAATTTCTTAGCATCAGGTGCCTTGATGGTAATATAGGCAGTTTTGCAATTAGGCAGGACGGTAAGTCTTTTACTAAGGGCAAAACTTAAAAATTTAAGTTTATTAATGGAATTATTTTCATAAACTAATTTATTAATCTTAGGGATATCTACGTTAAATTCTATTAGTTTGGCTACTACACGATGCACGTGGGCTGTTGTATTAGGGGTTTTGAAAGATACAGTATCCGTTATGATTCCTACATATAGAGACTCTGCAATTGCTTTATCTATATAATTAGCTTCCCCTAAGCTTTCAATAAGGTTGTATATTAACTCTGCTGAAGCTGCCGCTTGGGGGTCCCAGAGCATGATCTCTGCAAAATTTTCTTTATCTAAATGATGGTCAATTACTATTTTAATAGCTTTTGCATCTCTTACGGGCTGCTCTAGCTGATTGATACGATTTAGCATCGCAAAGTCCACACAAAATATAAGGTCTGCTTGTGCAATCAACTTAAGAGATAATTCTCGATTAGAGGGGGACTTTTGGTAGACGATCACCTCAGAAACTCCTGGTAGCCAATCTAAAAAGTCTGGATAGTCTGTAGGAGCAATTACGCTCACATGATGATGTTTCTTCTTTAAAAAAGCAGCTAATCCTAAAGATGAACCTAATGCATCTGCATCCGGATTCGTATGCATCGTAATCACGATTTTCTTTGGATGGCCAAGTAATATTTCTTTTATAGCTGGAATAACGTCCATAGGTTTCCTACTTAAAGCGTAGGCTTTTATGAAAATGAGTTTATTTGCTTAATCTAATAAAAATTTTGTGTTATAAAAATTTTTTTAGCTAGTGACTACCTGGTTGAAAATCTTCGTGTTGGCGGTACCTAGCTCCTAACAGTTACGTTAGGTTCAGATATATAGCTAGTTGGATTGCTGTTATCTTACAAGGCTTATTTAGCGACTGAATCTGGATTTGTAGGATTAACATTAAGTGAATCCTCTGTCATAGGCTCAGTTAACAAATCTTGTTGTACACGTTCTAAATTGGGACTTACAAAAAACTGAGTCGTTCTCTTTTTCAAGAAAAATGAACTGCCAAGACTAAGTATAAATAATCCTATAAGCAAACCCCAAGTAATTTGTTCCAGTAAGTCACTAGTCTTTTTGACACCTATTATTTGGTGGGCTCCCATACTTCCTAATGAGTTTCCTAGTCCCTCTTTTTTAGAGCTTTGTAAAGAAGCAACTAGTATCAGAAATGTAGATGTAATGATAATAAGTATAATTAATAAAGTAGACATTATATATCTTTTTTTAGTTCTTCTGAAAGTGTTGAAAAATAAGTTCCTTTTTCAGGAAATTTTAACTGTAATCTTCTATAAATATCAATAGCACGATCAAACTTGCCTTGTTTTAACATAACTTGTGCTAAACTTTCTGTTAGTAAATTGTCGTGCAAAATAGTACTTTCTTTTGTAAGATCAATATGTGATTCTTCCAAAGACATCTCTTTAATAGTTATGGGCCTAAATTTACCTCCTTGTTTTATAAAATTCTCAATGATATTAAGTTGTTCTAAGCTTTTCTTCTTGGTTACCTTTCTTTCTTGTTTAGTAGATATATTCGTAATATAACTGTTTATAAAGTCTATCTGAATAGGTTCCTGACCAGGTTGAACTTTATTGAAGACAGGGTGCCTTTCTTCAGTTACTTGACCAATTAATATTTCCTCTACAATTTTAGCATAACCTAGCTTATCTTCCAACAATAATTTTAGATGATTACGATCTGTAGCGTATACCGCTGCTAATTGTATAGCTTGCTGAGCTTTATCCGGATCCTGGTCATAGGTAGCTTTTGCTATGAGTGTGCAGGCTAATTGAAAGTAAGGATACTGAGATAATAGCTTTCTAAGCTCTTTTATTTCTGCTGTATCTATTTTTTGTGGTTGTTTGATAATACTTAAAAGTTGTTCAGCCTGCATATGAATAATTATAGTATCCCTTACATGTAAGATAATTTATTTTAAGTTACCAATTAGCTATAGAAGCATTAAATATATCTTTAATAAGCTTTTTGAGTACGTCTTCTACCATACCAGGTTCTTCTGCAATTCGGTCAGCTGAAGTATCTATATCGGTAGTTTGTGTAAATGATTTTTTGTTAAATTCAAAATCTTTGTCATACGCATTACTATAGTTTACCTGTACGGTAATACTAAGTTGATCCCGGCTACTAACATCTCCAGTGTCACTACTACGTGGAGCGATAGGTGTATACTTAAATTCAGTTATAGTTCCTTCAAATTGTATGTCTCCGTTACTAAATACTTCTTTGAGACCTGTTTTTTGAATTATTTCGGCACGTAACTTTTGCGTAAGTTGTTCAGCTAGATCGCTAGGACCCAAAGCAACGTTAGATTGAAATTCTTGTATAGAAAAAGTTTTAGCTTCTTTAGATAAAGAACTTCCCGAAAATGAATACATGAAGCAGCCTTCTAAGATTAAAGCTACTAAAATTATAGAAGTATAAAAATATTTATTCAAGGTTATATTCGTTTATTTTCCTGTATAGAGTCCGCTCAGATATTCCTAAGACTTCTGCTGCTTTTTTTCTCTTATGCTTAAATTTATCCAAAGCTTTTATTATGAGCTCCTTTTCTTTGGCTTCTATAGATAAGTCCTCTTCTTCTGTTTCTGCTATGGTTAATTCGTCAGGTTCTTGGATAGAAGGACTAATAGATGGTTTAATATAGGTATAACTAGGTTCTGGATCAGGTTGTTGAAAAAAATTTCTATTGGCGGCAGGTAAAGCCTCGTTTTCTAAAAGCGAGGGTAGCTTTTTAAAGATAGAAGCATGATTTTTGATGATCTCTTTTCCTTGGGTACTGCTGTTTAAAAGCTCAACTACTAAACCTTTTAAATCTTGCATATCATTCTTCATTTCGAAAAGGAGCTTATATAAGAATTCTCGCTCTGGTAAGTTTTCCTGTGTAGGAGTATGTCTATATAAGGTTGGTAAAACTTGTTGATCAGGGGGCAAATAATTTCTTAGTGTTTGTTGGTTGATGGTTCTGTCTACTTCTAAGACGGATATCTGTTCTACTAAGTTTTTAAGTTGTCTAATATTTCCTGGAAATCTATAATGCAATAGTAGCTCTTGAGCATCTTCTGTCAGTTGAATAGGCTTAATATAATATCGATCTGCAAATTCTGTAGCGAATTTGAGGAAAAGCAGTGTTATGTCTGTACCTCTTTCCCGAAGCGGAGGGATATGTATAGGTACTGTATTGAGCCTATAATACAAATCTTCTCTAAAATCTCCTTTATCAATCGCTTCCAACAAATCTATATTTGTAGCAGCTATGACTCTAACTTTTATCTTTTGAATTTTGGAAGATCCAACTTTAATAAATTCTCCATATTCTAATACACGTAAAAGCTTGGTTTGTGTACCAAGCGGCATTTCACCTATTTCATCTAAGAAAATAGTACCTCCGTTTGCTTCTTCAAAATAGCCCTTACGCGCCTCCGCAGCTCCTGTAAAAGCACCTTTTTCATGTCCAAAAAGTTCGGAATCGATGGTCCCTTCTGGAATAGCCCCACAATTGATAGCAATAAATTTACCATGTTTGTAGGGACTCAAACTATGGATGAGTTTAGAAAAGGATTCCTTGCCGGTACCGCTTTCTCCACTGATTAAAACAGATAACTCTGTAAGAGCTACTTGGGTAGCTATCTCAATGGCCCTGTTTAAAGAAAGCGCATTACCTACAATGTTAAATTGTTGTTTTAAATGATTAAGCTCTGCTGCTTGCATGAAATTTACCTTTGCATAGTCGTACTCAATACCTGAACTATAAGGCAATACGTACCTAAACTTATTTGGTTTAGTCTAATATTCCATTTGTAAATTTAGCCAAAACGTCGAAACTAAAAAATGAACTGCTCTAAATTTTAGTTTATAAAGTAACTACTTAGGTACCTTTCTGATAAAAGGTTCAATCATATGATAAAAAGGGAACCATCAGTAATCCAGGCAATAAATATATTCGGAAAAATAGATATTTTTCGTTCCTTTGGAGCATATTTTTAAGTACCTGAGTAGTTACATGTTAAATTTTAATTAGAAGTGGAAACTCCACTTAATATTTGGGAAATTCTGTTTAAGCCGAGCTTGGACTTCTTCATTTGTGTAATTAACTATCCAATATATTGTTGTTTTTCGCTCTTTCAAACCATCTAAAATCTTGTTAACTAGCTCGTTACTTGGGTTATCATATGATAAAAAAAGCTCTTTTAATCTAGAAAGATGGGGAAGAACGTCTGCTAAAGCCTCAGTGCCTTCCAAGCTTAAATAAAGGCCCTCCATATAAAGATTCTTTAAGTTGAGTGATGATTTTAAACTATTAAGGACTATAGCTATTCCCTCATCATTTAACGTATAGCCGCGAAGACCAAGAATCTTCAAATTTGAGAAATGTGGGAAAATCTTTGCTAAAGCACGAACTCCTTCCAAGCCTGAATCGTTGAGCGATATACGAAGCTCTTCTAAATTGAGTGATGTTAAATTATTAAGGATTATAGCTATTCCCTCATCATTTAGTGTATTGCCGCGAAGATCAAGAATCTTCAAATTTGGGAAATATGGTAGAATCTTTGCTAAGGCATGAACTCCTTCCAAGCCTAAATCGCTGAACGATATACGAAACACTTCTAATTTTAAGTTAGGACTCGTTGTAAAACTATCAGCATCGGTGGTATCTAAAAAACCATCAGCCAGTGAAGTCATTGATTCATCGTTTAGCTTTTCAGGTAAGTCGAGTTCTTTCAAATTAGGGAGCTTTCGTAAACTCTTACCCAGTACCCGGGAGACGTCTTTATTGGTTGCTATAAGTTTAGCACAATTAGACCTAATGAAATGCAAATAAAAGTGTCTCAATTTAGGTAGGTAAGATAGTGTCTCAATCAAAGCTCTAGCGCTTTGTAGATCAAAGTCAATACCATCTAGCTTAAGTAGCTTTAAATTTAAATCAGAGATCTTTTTCAAGCCCTCACACAATACAACTATTCCTTCATTATCTAACGGATTATCAGATAAATCAAGTAGCTTCAATTGGGATAGTTGGGGTAGAATAGTTGTCAAAGCTTGAGCTTCGTTCGCAGTTAAGTCAATATTATTTAAATAAAGCCTCTTTAAGTTCGGGCACACTTCCACAATTTCTATGACTCTACCTGATAGTTGTCGATTATCAGATAAATCAAGTAGCTTCAATTGGGATAGTTGGGGTAGAATAGTTGTCAAAGCTTGAGCTTCGTTCGCAGTTAAGTCAATATTACATAAATAAAGCCTCTTTAAGTTCGGGCACACTTTCACAATTTCTATGACGCTACCTGATAGTTGTCGATTATTAGATAAATCAAGTTCCTCCAACTGGGGTATTTGGGATAGAGTAGTTGTCAAAGCTTGAACTTCGTTCGCAGTTAAGTCAGTATTACTTAAATAAAGCCTCTTTAAGTTCGGGCACGCTTCCACAATTTCTATGACTCCACCTGATAATTGTTCATTATCAGATAAGTCAAGTTCCTCCAACCAGGGTAGTTGGGATAGAGTAATTGTCGAAAAAGTAGCTATCAAAGCTTGGGCTTTGTTCGCAGTTAATCCAGTATTACTTAAATTAAGCGTCTTTAAAATTGAATCTTTTAAAGCATTCATCAAAAAGGGCAAAAAGGATATTCCTTGATTTGTTAAAATATTATCAGATAAATTCAGAACTTCTAACATACGTAATTGGGGCAAGGCTGTTAACAGGCGGTTGATTCCTCGTAGAGTCAGCTGATTATTAGCCAAATTAAGACTTTTTATATGGGGGTGTTTTTCTAAGGCTTCAGCCAAAAAGCCTAGCTGGTCATCATACAATGCTTTGCAAGCGGTATAAGAAGGAAAAGAAATAGACCAGTCAAGTTCTTTTATCTGTGTATGTGTACCTGCTAAAGAATACAACAAGTCTAATGGTAAGTCTTTTACTTTTCTTGTAAAAAATTTAAAAACTAAGTTGCGTTCTATATCATGATCTTGGGGATTCCAAGGTAATCTATTATGAAAATTTAGAATCTTATCCTTAAAGTTAATGCTCTTCCCAATATAGTTAGCATTACATCGAATAATGTCATACCAATGTTTATTAACTAACATACACTTTACTATATCAGGAAATCCTACATGGCTAAATATTTCCGCAATTGTTTCATCAGGGAGGAATTTATCAAGAGATAGTTCATCAGCACACTCCTGTTCTTTCTTTTCTCTTTTATTTAAATAATTTTGCGTCTCCTTGTTTTTGCTTCCATAACTTTTCTTTCGCTTCTTTGATACCTCTTCTTTTTCTACTTTTTTGTTTGGCTGCTTTTTTTTCTCTACCTGTTCTCCTTGCTCATTTCTTTTCCTCTTACTATTATTAAACGCTGTGGATGAAAGAATATTCGGAGTAGACAGTGACTGCACATTTTGGTTAGCACTTCCATCGTAAGGTATGAGCCAATTAGAATGGCTGGTGCTAGGCTGGGAAGAACCAGCTAACGTAACTCCTTGTTCTTGATGATGAGTTTCCAACTCTACCTCCATATCTTCTCTTTGATCCTGTTGGTTATTAGTAGATTTTGGAACATTTGAATTATCGCCGTCACAACTCGCTACCAAAACTAAAGAGATAAACAAAAATAGTCGCCCTAGTATAGAACGTAAATAAATTATATTAACACCCATAAGAGGCTTTTTAAAGTTAAAAACTTGATGATCTTCCATAGAATAGATAGTTTTTCATGTCCAAAAAGTTCGGAATCGATGGTCCCTTCTGGAATAGCCCCACAATTGATAGCAATAAACTTACCATGTTTATAAGGACTTAAACTATGAATAAGTTTAGAAAACGACTCTTTCCCAGTACCACTTTCACCGCTGATCAAGACAGATAATTCCGTAGGAGCTACTTGAGTAGCTATTTCGATAGTTCTATTTAGAGAAGGCGCATTACCTACAATGTTAAACTGTTGTTTTAAATGATTAAGCTCCGCTGTTTGCATGAAATTTACTTTGCACGATCGTGATAAATATCGAATGTTCAGGATCGGTACCAAGCCACCTGGTTAAATCCAGTAATATACCAGTAAATTTAGCCAAACTAATAGAACTAAAAAACGGACTGGTCTAAAAAGTTTAATCAAGAAACCAGTTAATACGTGGGAAATTCTGCTTAAGCAAAATTAAGGCTTCGTTACTTAAGTCTCCTGCATACCAATTTATCCTTGTGTTTCTTCCTTTTAAACTATCTAAAATCATCTCAACTACCTCATTACTGGGATTATGATATTCGAAATCAAGAAGTCTCAAGCTGGGGAAGTGCGGTAAGACCCTTGCCAAAGCTTCAACTCCTTTCAAATCCATTTGATTATGATTCATAATAAGCTTCTCTAGACTAGAAGCCTCTTGCAAACTCTCAATCAGTGCAATCATCTGCGTGTCATTTAATTGACTATCACGTATATTAAGAACTTTTAATCTGATGAGGCGTGGTAGGATCTTTGCTAAAGCTTCAGCTCCTTTCAAACCAATTGGATTATTGTCTATAATAAGATTCTCTAGAGCAGAAGCTTCTTGCAAACCATCAGCCAGTGCAATCATCTGCGTGTCATTTAATTGATTACCACGTATATTAAGAGCTTTTAATCTGATGAGGCGTGGTAGGATCTTTGTTAAAGCTTGAACTCCTTTCAAACCAATTTGATTATTATACATCATAAGCTTCTCTAGACCAGAAACCTCTTGCAAACCACCAGCCAGTGCAATCATCTGCGTATCATTTAGTTGAGTACTATTTATGTCAAGAATTTTCAAGCTCGTGAGAGATGGTAGGATCTTTGCTAAAGCTATAGCTCCATCTAAAACAATTTGATTGTGCTTTATAGCAAGCTTCTCTAATTTGGAGGCTCCTTGCAAACCATGAGCTAGCAAATAAGCTATCTCTGCATTTTTTAGTTTGCCACCAGCCACCTCAAACCTTGACAAACTAGAGGCTTTATGCAGATTATCAGTGAATAGTTTAATTGCGAATAGTGAAGCTATTTCTATATTAAAAATATTATTAACCCCACCAGCATATCTCAATGTAGCTAAATTGGGTAGTATATTCATTAAATCTTTAGCACCTGATAAGTGAAATGTACTATTAGGCATCACAAGAAACTTTAAATTTAAAATAATTTCTTTTTGCAGACCATAAACCTGTATATCTACGCCTGCATCACCTTGTGGATGCATATCTAACCTAAAGGATTCTAAATTCGATAGTTCAGACAGAACATCTATCAAAGCTTGCATTCCATTCGCAGCTAAGCTAATATTACTTAAATCAAGCTTTTTCAATTTTTTAAGCTCCTTTAAAGCTAGAGCTAGCTTGGCCATCTCTCTATCTTCTAGCTGATTAGCAGATAACGTAAGGTCCTCTAAATCGAGCAATTGAGGCAAAACATTTGCCAAAGCTTGAATTCCGTTCGCAGTCAAGCCAATATTACTTAAATCAAGTTTTTTTAATTTTTTGAGCTCCTTTAAGGTTATAGCCAGCGTGGCCATCCCTCCATCTCCTAGCTGATTATTAGATAAACAAAGGTCCTCTAAATCGAGCAATTGAGGCAGAACATCTACCAAAACTTGGATTCCGTTCGCAGTTAAGCTAATATTCCTTAAATCAAGTTTTTTCAATTTTTTGAGCTCCTTTAAGGTTATAGCCAGCGCGGCCATCCCCCCATCTCCTAGCTGATTATGAGATAAATTAAGGCCCTCTAAATCGAACAATTGAGGTAAAACATCTGCCAAAGCTTGAATTCCGTTCGCAGTTAAGCCAACGTTAGCTAAATCAAGCTTTTTCAATTTTTTAAGCTGGTTTAAGCCTAGAGCTAGCGTGGCCGCCCCTTTATCCCCTATCCGATTAGAACATAAAGCAAGGTGCTCCAAACTGTCCAGATGAGGAAGAACACATGACAAAGTTTCGATCCCTTTCATAGGAATCTTAATAGCAATTAGTTCAAGACTTTTCAAATCGCGTTTATATGGTAAGATTGTAGACAAAAAGTTTATTGGAAAATCGTCTAAGGTTAAGTTGTTAAAATGAAACTCTTCTACTTTTGTATATATTAAATAAGGCCACAGGATCTGTGGTAATTCTTTTACCTTTTTTATCAAATAACGGAAAGCGAAGCCAGAAGCCGGGTTGTAAGGTCCCCCCAATTTCCATAGCACTCGATTATTAAAATCTATAGTTCTAAAACATTCCCAATCTACTCTACGACTACGTTGAGTACGACTTTTAATAACTTCATTGCAATGATGATTAAGTTGCATGCACTTTAGCACATCAGGAAATCCTACATAACTAAATATATATTCAGCTACTTCATCTGGAAGGTCCTCAAAAGATAATTCATTAGTAACCCCCTCTAAAAGTTCTCTCTTTTCTTCTGCTTCTGCTTCTTTTTCTTTCTTCAACTTTTTCTTCGGATTTTGGATCTGCTTGTATCCTATAGGCTTTCTCTTACCTAATACCTTATTCCCTTGATCCGATTCTTTTTCTTTGTCTATGAACTCAAGACCTAATGTAGATGTAGGCATAGGAGACGTAGATGTAAATGCAGACGGAATAAAAGGCATTATCTGTGTATTCAAGTAGCTAGATTCGCTATCAATCTGTGACATAACCAAGCCTTCATCATTGTTATCAGAACTTAAAAAATCTGCTAATAGAGCTGCTACCTCATTGGTATTATCCGTTGGCACCACTTCCATATTTTCCCTTTGATCCTGATAGTCGCTAATAGATTCAGAACAATTCTGTAGTAAAAGTAAGAAGGCGATGGTCAATAATCGTCCTAGTATAGAACGTAAATAAATTATATTGAAACGCATAAGAAATTTTTTAGGTGGAAAATCTTACAATCTCCCATAGAATAGATAGTTTTTGAGAATAATTTGACTACTTACATTGATCAACCCCTTATATAAATCCTCGATTATTAAGGATTATCATTTGTTTTTTTTAAATGACGAAAGCCTATAAAAAATCAAATATATGCCCACCACACCACTCAACATAACATAAGCGGATACAAAGTTAAATAAAATTTTTAGAAAAGTAAAATTTAAAAACGGAATGACCTATCGTCAATTATTCTTGATAGGTAACAATATTTTCTCCTGTGCTGTATGGGACCTCCCCTGACAGACTAATTTGAGTGTCGGGAGTGGGCTCCAGACACCACACTCCGGTTTCTCACAGATTTCTTCTTGCTCAGAGAAATAAATTCTTGATTCTGCAAGAAATCTATTCTCACTCTCTTTACATAAACAAAAAATGTTGCTTGATAACATTGTTTTAAGATGAATTAACTATATTATATCTACAGACCTTTTGAAAATCATAAAAATCATAAACAAGCAATAATCAACTTATGAGCAGACAACAACCTTTTGTTAAAGGATTGATGAGTACTTTGTTAATAATATTCATCATATCTACAACTAAAGCAGAAATTCCCTTTACAGAAGCCAAGGGAATTTATATAGCTACTAAAAAAGAATATATGGAGATCTAGAAGTAGTAAACTTGCTTATTCAATTCAACGCTAACGTTAATACCAAAGGTATAAATGGGGCAAGGCCTCTCATATCCATCGTAGCAAAGAAGGATATAACTGATGAGAGGACTAAGAAAAACGAACAGGCCAAGTACATTGAGGTAATGAAAATTCTTATCAATGCAGGTGCTAATATCAATGCGCAAGACGACTGGGAAAAACCTGCCTTGATGTTGCTGAAGAACATAATTATGAAGCGATAGTAGAATTTTTGAAATCAAAGGGAGCCAAGCACGGTGATGACTAGGGAGCTATAAACAGATGCATAATTTTGAGATGATGTCAGGACTTAGGTCCTGGCACATACAAATGGTTAGCATTTATAAAATAACTTTTTCAAACTTTAACAACAATCTATTATGGCATTACCAGATTACATTAAACCAGGGCTATACATCAATAATTTAGGTAAGGTTACAAGTGAGAACTCAATCTATGGAAAACAAATTCCTCATAGTGAATATCCTCAAGTCAATAATATTTTGGGTATAGAAGGCACAAAGACCTTTGTCAAGATGTCAAAGTATTTCTGCAATGTACAAGTATCAGGCACTGAGACAAGAATACCGGGTTTAACTATAACTACTTCTCCAGGAGATAATGCTTTCCTTTATATTCCCCAAGACCCAAGAAATATAGCTATTGGTTATACAGACGTACCGCTAAGCACCAATATGCATATATATAGTGATAACTTTGGTGGATGCGAATGGCATGTGCTTAGCCACAATCAAGATACTACAAAGACAGTTGCATTCTTACATGTATACAAAGGACAAGATAAAATTTGTCAATATGAGTCTGATGGATGGGAAAGAAAAGCTATTCTCTACTCCACATCAGAAGAAGTAAAAAGCAAATTACGCGAATTAGGAAAAAGCTTTTTGAACTGTTCAATCGTTGCCTATGCCTTTATAGATGTAGGCACTACTACGGTAGATACTTGCATGCTAATATTAGATAACAATGGGATGGTTATAGGTTATACACAGCATCAGGAAATAACTATTTAACATTAGTTCTGGAAAATTTACCTGTCCTCGGCGTTAATTCGATAGAGAACCTAATAAGGGTTTATGGTAAAAATTGTGGTGTGGCTAGGACATGGATTTCGACCCTACATTGATCAACTAAAAAAAACCAATTACCTATGAAAATAACTTCTTACTGGATTAAACATTTACAAGCTTTTAGAATAAGCAGTATCCTTTTAGGATTTACTAAAATGCACAAATTATTAACTCTATTATTATTCGTTGTTTTTACAGGATTTCAAGAATCAAATACCGTTTTAAAACAGGAAGAAGAGATAAAAAGTACAGTTGTAATAGATGACAAACAAGAAATAAAAAATCTTTTATCTTCGGCGGGAAGTAACCCAACCTTAGCACTAACTCGTCCAAATGTCCAAACTTTTGTACAAGTCCTAGCTTCTTTACAAAATAATGATCCTCATGTATATACAATAGATTTAACCCAAGAACAACTAAATCAAGAAAAAGTCCAGCAGCTTAAAGAAGCGATCGACAATAATGCTATCATCGGATATATCCAGTGGGGACAAATACCACCAGATTGTGAACAAATTAAAGAACAGATAGAAACGAAATTAATCAGCAATATATGTAATTATACCTACTATCCTAGTGACTATGTACATGGACTACTAGCTAATCATGTATATAGTAATCCTAAATTAGACCAACAAGTAGATCTTACTGTTCTAAGCAAAGAACTAGGCCACCAACTACCAGGTAGCGTAGATACAACCTGGAAAGTAGTACAAGTAAAAGATGATAGTCAGCACACAGGCTATTATAGTGTTTTATATATCAACGAAAATACTAATCAGGCCATATTATCTTTCCAAGGTACCAAAGTAGAAGGCCTTAAAGACCTAGCACGTAAAAATTCTGACCTCAAAGAAGATATAGATGGTGTATTAGGCAATGCCATCACCGAACAAAATGCATTAGGCTATGTGGCAACCAAAGAGGCTGTAGATTATGCCAAAGAAAAAGAATACAATTTATCCATTACGGGTCATTCATTGGGTGCCTATTTGGCAGAACTAGCTGTGGCCTATTGTTATCGCGATTTTAGCTATAGACAAGTAAAAGGAATCGTTTTTGATAGCCCTGGAACAGTTAATAAGCTTGATAAATTTAAATCTAACGTCATTAATAAAGCAACTAAGTTTTCGATAGCGAATTTGCCAATCGTCACCTATCTTTCTGCACCTAATTTAATCAATACATGCAATGGACATCCAGGTGAAGTATATCGCGTATATCCTCAGTTGATGTGGTCAGAACAAATAAAAACGTGGATAAAGAGAGCAAAGAAGGTGCCCCTACTAGGTTCAAAAGTGAAATCTATGGATAAAGGGTTACTAGCTGTTACAGGACATAGCTTAACTACTATATTACAGTTATTCGATCCTGTAACAGGTAAGCCAAGCACCTATATGCGTATAGCAGATTGGCCTAAAATCGACACGGACAAAGTAGCCTATATAGGCAAGAAAAAGCAAGAGTTCGAAAAAGGTGACTTCTTTAAAAAGGGGTTGTCTCTCCTTACTGGTGGACCAACTAATCTAATAGGAGGTGCTTTTGACATGCTTCCTACATTGGTAGGAGGAACTGCTGCCAGCGTGTGGGGTGTACTAAAAGATTTAATGAACATCAATCAAACTCAATATTGGACGACTTTGGCCTACCTAGATGGTGACTACAAAGAAATTAAATTAAATTCTCAAAAAGAATTTAATCTGCGTTATGAAGGCCACTATCGAGTCAGTGATAAGACAATGAGTGAGCATATTTTATATACAGAAAATTATGAGGGCATTGACTGGTACCTATATGAACTATATCAATACAAGGACAAGTTAGAACAATCTCCTACAAAAGATGTGACTTTTGCCGTTCTAAAAAATATTTTAAAAGACTATGATGTAGTAAGCTTAGATGAGCATCCTTACATACGTTTAGTAGAGAAACAAAATCATGTGGAAGCCTTACGGGACAAGATGCAGCGATCTATCAAAGTACTGTCTTCAGGCAATATTAAAAAAGCGTTTGAAGATAGTAATATATATGCACTAACGAAGCAGCTAGAAAAAAGATCTATCCAACAGTTTACTCAGCTCCATACCTATATTGCGCAGGCGAAATTAACCACTTACTTGCTTAGGGAAAATAAAGAAGAAGAATTAAGCCAAAAATTAAAAAAAGAAGGAGTATGCGTTGTGTCTGGCCATGGGGGTGTAGGAAAGAGTACCTTGGTAGCTCAATATGGATATAGCCAAAAAGAAGATCAATTGGTCTGGTGGATGCAAGCCGAAACCCAAGAAAAATTAGTAAAAAGTTATCAAGAGCTGGCCCAGGAACTAGGCATCGACTATCAGAAACTAGCCGAAGGATTTAAACAAGCGTACGAGCAGTATCTACTTGAATTAAGCAGAAGAGTCTATAATGCTTTAGCAGATCGTAAACGGACTGTTTTGTTAATTTTAGATAATGCAGCAGATTCCAAATTGATAGCTAACGTTTTAAAGCATAGGCCTAGTTCCGTACAGATTGTTATTACAACCAGAAAAGCGAGAAATTTTGAAGCTTATAGCCAAGTTAAACTAGCAGCCTTTAAGAAGGAAGAAGGGATAAAATATGTTAAAAAATGGTTTGAATCCAGTTTATATCAACCTACTGACACAGAAATAACGGCTTTAATTGAGGAAGTAGGTCTTATCCCACAAAACTTAGCTTTAGCTGTGGGTTATATTGGACAAAAGAAATTGATGACCATGCAGGGATATGTTGCTAAGCTACGAGAAATTAAAAAAACAGAAATAAAAGACGACAAGAAATTTATTTTGCCAGAGGTAAGTTTAGGATTAGAAGGTTTGGATTTACAATCTCAATTAACAATGCGCTATGGTGCTTATCTAGATCCAGACTTTATCTCACTATCCTTAATAAGTGCGTTGGTAGGGGCTAAGGATGAAGAAATCTTAGAATCATTGTTAGATAGATTAGAGGAACTGTCTTTGATAACGATTATAAAAGGGCAAGGCAATGAACTAGGTATCCAGATACACCGAGAAGTACAAGCAGCCTGTAAGCAGTATCAAGGTTGGATAAACAAAGATAGCATGTCTGACGAAGAATTAGTGTTGTCTATTATCAAAGTATTGGATGAGAACATGCCTTGGGTAACGGAAGTGCCTGATAGTACATGGGACCAAGCAAGAATCTATGCTCCGAACGTAGTTTATGTTATAGGGAATGTTGATAAGACATTAAAAACATCGTTGTTAGCTGATTTAATAAGTCGACTGGGTAATTATAAGCAACAGGTAGAGCGTAACTTTGAGCAAGCATTGAAATACAATCGGCAAGCCCTTGAAATGAGACAAGCATTGTATCCAGGCAATCATATTCAAGTAGCCGAATCATTTAATAATTTAGGACGCATTTATAAAGCTTTAGGTAATTATCAAGAAGCATTGAAATATTTTGAGCGAGCGCTTGAAATAAGACAAGAATTATATCCAGGTAACCATACTGAAGTGGCAGAGTCACTTCATAGTCTAGGAAGGGTTTATAGAGGTTTGGGGGAATATCAGAAAGCATTGGAATATTCAAAACAAGCTCTTGAAATGTGGCAAGCATTGTATCCAGGCAATCACCCTCAGGTAGCTGACGCATTTAATACTGTAGGAAGCGCTTATAAAGCTTTAGGTCAATATCAGGAAGCCTTGAAATGTTATCAACAAGCCCTTGAAATACGGCAAGCGTTATATACAGGCAATCATCCTGATCTAGCTCAATCAATGAATAGCCTAGGAGTAATTCATAGGGCTTTAGGTCATAATCAAGAAGCATTAAAATACCTGAAACAAGCGCTTGAAATACGCAAGGCTTTATACACGGACAACCATCCTAAGGTAGCTCAATCGTATAATAATGTAGGAAGTGTTTATAAAATTATAGGTCGGTATCAAGAAGCTTTGGAATATTATAAGCAAGCACTGGAAATGAAGAAGGGCTTGTATAAGGGCAATCATCCTAGTATAGCTAGTTCGCTTAATAGTCTAGGAGATATTTATATAATTTTAGGTCAACCTGAAGAAGCTTTGAAGTGTTATCAAGAAGCCCTTGCAATGAGGAAGACCTTATACGCAAGGAATCATCCGGAAATAGCTAATTCATTGTGTCACCTAGGAGATTTTTATCAATCCTTGGGCCAGTACCAAGAAGCTTTAAAGTATTATCAAGAAGCCCTTGCAATGAGGAAGATGTTATATACAGGTAATCATCCTGATATAGCTGTTTCGCTTAATAGTATGGGAAATGTATATCAAGCGTTAAATAAACATCAAGACGCATTAAAGTATTATAAGGAAGCGCTTGCAATGAGGGAGGCGGTGTACCAAGACGATCATCCTGACATAGCTATTACACTTAATAACCTAGGAACCGTTTATAAAGCCTTAGGCGAATACCAAGAGGCACTGAAGTATTATCAACAAGCCCTTGTAATGAGGCGAGCATTATATAGGTGCAATCACCCGGATATACTTATTTCGCTCAATAATATAGCCGATGTTTATAAAGCCTTAGGTCAGCCTCAAGAAGCATTGAAATATTCAGATCAAGCTCTTACAATGAAGCAAGCACTAGATATAGATCATACATCTTGCTAATTTTGAGTCTGTTCATTAAAATGTGTCAGGGTAAATCCAGTTTTAATCTATTTTCAAATATTTCCTCTCGCTCAGAGTCACTCGTCAGAGGACTCTGAGCTAACACATGGATGGCTCTTGACCTAGCTCCTTGTAACAAGTAATTTCAGCAGAACCAATCACACCAGTTGCATCATAATTCGCACTTGAATGAGCATAATTAACATAATCATCTACTAAAGATCATTTGCTCTTAACTGGATTATGATGTATATAATCGGGCTTTTGCTCTAATACTTTCTCATTAAAGCATCTACGTGCATCAAATCACAGACGAAATACTTGATGTTTCTTGGCCTTTAATCTTTCTTTTATTCCTACCCCGTTTCTTAGCTTCTGAAGTAGATACGATTTTCCATGTTGTTTTAAACCTTTCACAATTTCATAAGCCATAAATCTCTTTCCTTCACCAATGAGCTGGTTTAAAGGATTTAGCTAGATGAATTGGATATAATAAAATATGGAGATGATTAGGCATAATGTCATATCCTGTTATTTGACAACGATCTTTGATTAGGTGGTTAAACCATTGGTATACTATCTCATATGTCTGAGATTCTTTGAATAATGGAAGCCACTCATAGCAGGTAATTGTACAGAAGTATACTTCAAATTTTTGGTTGTGTTTAGTGTGTCGCGACAAAAGGTGTATGGTTTAATGGTTCTTTCCTCCTCAGAGTCCTCTACGAGTGACTCTGAGGGCGGCGAAATCCTGTTATTTGACAACGATCTTTGATTAGGTGGTCAAACCATTGGTATACTATCTCATATGTCTGAGATTCTTCGAATAATGGAAGCCACTCATAGCAGGTAATTGTACAGAAGTATACTTCAAATTTTTGGTTATGTTTAGTGTGTCGCGACAAAAGGTGTATGGTTTAATGATTCTTTCCTCCTCAGAGTCCTCTACGAGTGACTCTGAGGGCGGCGAAAGCAAACCCTAAGTATCTATCTCACGGCTCATCTAAGTAAAAGTAATTCCTTTACTCAGCTGGGCCAGTGTATTGCTACTAACTCCCACTTATAACTATACCTGAACGAGTATGGGAAAATCAAGTGGAGTAATAAATATATAAAATTAGAATGTGCAAAACTAGACTCTGTACAAAGTATCTATTTATCAGGCGGCGAAATATTTTAAATAACCGTTTCGTTGTATGAAACAGCCTACATACCGAACTTAATATTCGGATGTTGTTGTTGTAATAATCGTTTCATTTCAGCGCTTATATTATTCTCTCTTAAATTCACCGTATGAATCTGAGTATTAGACAAAGCATTTGCGAGCTGTTGAGCCCCTGCATTGCTTATTTGATTACCTCCTAAAGAAAGAGTATGAATCTCAGTACTAGATAATACCTTGGCCAGTTCTTGAGCTCCTACATCTCCTATTCGATTATTGTATAAATTAAGAGTATGAATCTGGGTATTAGGTAATGCCGCTGCTAGCTCACTGGCTCCTGCTGCGCCTATTTGTTGATTATAGTCTAAATTAAGAGTATGAAGCTGGGTACTAGGTAGTGTCGCTGCTAGCTTACTGGCTCCTACTGCACCTATTTGATTATCTCCTAAATAAAGAGTATGGATTTGAGTACTAGGTAGTATCTTGGCTAGTTCTTGAGCTCCTGTATCGCCTATTCGATTACCTCCTAAAGAAAGAGTATGAATCTGAGTATTAGGTAATGCCGCTGCTAACTTGATTGCTCCTGCTGGGCCTATTTGATTATATGCTAAATCAAGTGTATGAATCTGGCTATTTGATAATGCCGCTGCCAATTTGATTGTTCCCTCATCACCTATTTGACTACGGCCTAACTTAAATGTATGGATCTGATTAAAATGAGGGTGCTTGATTAAAATACTAATTTGTTCACTAGTTAACTGACATAGAGAAAAATCCAATATACCACTTGCACTCTTCAGTTGACTTACAATTTTTTCCCCATGAGGCCAAGCTTTAATAATATTGTCTAATTTTTTCTTTTCCTCTTCTAGCCTATTGCATGTTTCCTCAACTTTAGCTTGTGCGCCTCCAAAACCTTGATCAGCTGCTTTTTGATACCATTTTAGTGCTTCTTGATAATTCTGATCTGCCCCTAAGCCTCTTTCATACATCCACCCTAAGTTATATTCTGAAGCTCCTAATCCTTGGTCAGCTGCTTTTTTATTCCATTTTAATGCTTCTTGATAATTTTGAGTTACCCCCTTAGCATTTCCATACATCCATGCCAGATTATATTGTGCACTTACATCGCCTTGGCCGGCTGCTTTCTGATTCCATTTTAATGCTTCTTGATAATTCTTCTCTGCTAGATATATCCCTCCTAACTTACTTTGTGCAGTTACAAATCCTTGTTCAGCCGCCCTTTGATACCATTTTACAGCTTCTTGCCAATCTATTTTCACTCCTTGGCCTATTTCATAACATAACCCAAGCTTAAATTGTGCTTCCGCATCTCCTTGTTCAGCTGCTTTTTTGTAAACTTCTATTTCTTTGTCTTGATCTTGATCAAGAATCTCTCCGCTTTCTCTTCTTAAAAAACTAGAATGACCTTCTTCCAATAGATACCTTACTCGCTTCATCGTAGGACGATCTTGACCGCTCGTTTCTTTTTTTAAGGGTGGTTCAGGTAACCAACATTGTTCGATCACCTTTTTAAGCTCTTGAGGCGTATCAGCGCTCACTACTTCTTGATTTCCTGCTTTTATATGCTCACATAATGGAAGTAGTACTTTAATTTCTGCAAAAGGCAACTTACGAGCACCCAATTCCCATAATACCATTCCGTAGCTATATACGTCTCCAGCTTTACTATTCTTACTGGTATGGAATATTTCAGGAGCCATCCACCGATAGGTGCCACCCAACCATTCTCCATAACTAGATTTTCCACTAGTAACTTCCCTTTTTAATGCAGATATACCAAAATCTGTAACTTTCGCTCTTTTGTTACTGTCTAGTAATACGTTATCACTTTTTAAATCACAATGCACAATACCACAATCATGCAAATAACTCATCCCTTCTGCTACATCTAAAGCAATTTGATAGCGTTCTTGCCAGCTAACCTCTTTAGTACTTTTTAATAAACTCGCTAGAGAACCGCCTGGCATATACTCCATTATTAACGCATTTTCTTCAGGGCAATAGCCTAGAAAAGCAACAATATTGTTGTGGCGATGATTGGCCATAATGATCGCTTCTTTTTGAAAATCGGCAACTTGTTTTTCGGAAGTGTTTAATAATTTTTTAATAGCCACGTTATCTCCTTGACAGCTGGCTTGGTAAACAGCACCAAATCCTCCATGGCCTAATTCCCTACCATATTCTATTTCATCTTTAGAAATAGCAGGTAAAAATTGATTCAGGCGCAGCCTCTTATAAGCAGTAATTTCTGGTGAATACAAGCCTGCTATAGATTCTGCTTCTTTCCCCGTTTTCTCAGTTCCTACGTTGCCAGCACTAACACTATCAAACATAGTAGAAGAACTATTATTTGGGGTAACCTTTCCACTAGAATTATGCTCACTATTACTGGAAATAGAACTAGCCGTAGAGCTAAAACCAATACTGCGTTGTGAAGTTTCTCCTTGGCTTCTTATTTGGGCATTTGGAAGTCTTACTTGTAGGCTTGCAACTAGCTCAGTGCTTAAATTATTATTGCTTACATTTAATATACGTAGCTTTTCTGGAGCAGCTATTGACTCCAGAATATCTTCTATCATCCCATCACCTAGCCCGCAACCATTTAGATCAAGCTCGGTTAGTTCTTTATAAAATTGTAACGCTTTCCCTATTACTTCTGCTAGCTCCGCTTTATCCTCCCTTGCAGAATTTATCTTAAATTTTTTTATTACATTAAAACTAAGCAGTAAATCCATGAGGGCATCAAATTCACTAGAGGTTTCCCAGCCTTTAACAAAAAGTCCTCCTTCATAATTTGTAAATGAGGCTGCTTGGCTCTCAGAAAATTCTACCAACTGTTTATAATTTTTGGGAGTAATCTCTAGGTAGCCTTTAGTAAAGTGCCGCCGTAATTCCTTCATATCGGTCAGATCAGGAATTCTCTGACTTGTTCTTGTTTTTTGAGTTCCTCCCATCATGCCTCCAGCAACACCACCATTAAAAATTATCACCTGATCTATCGTCCCATTTTTATGACTTGGTTGAATACGATTTTGTTGTGTTTTATAGTCTAGTTTAGTTAAATAGGATAAGTCCACACCTTCCTCGACCAATACAGGAACCCCTTTATAATTAGGTTCTGCTTGTGTTTGATCAATTCTTAGGTTAGCTTTTAATTCTCCTTCGTCTTCGTAAAAAGAAGCTAAGTAGCCACCAGATGTTACAATTGCTTGGCCTGTATTGACTAAAGGATTGTCTGATAACTCTAGCGTTCTGCTTGATTGCTCTTTTTCTTGAGGAATAACCTGATTTGAAAAACCATCACAACTTTGTAGAAATAAGCCAGTTAGTAAAAAACAAGCTGCCAACCGATGATTTAAGTTATATTTTCTGGTCATATTTTTTATAGTAATTACAAAATGGTGACTTTATATTAGTTGATAGCCAGTGTATTTGCAAGCAATGGAGAGAAAAATTGTTTTAAACTATAAATTTCCCTGAGGTTCCGATCCTCTTAAGTAAGCGGGGAAAAGCAAAGATATTACTACTCAGGGAAAAAGAAACGCCACACGCTGAAAACACAGCTGGTAATAGATAAGCAAAGTAAAAAAGTGATATGCAGCTCTTTTTGCAATGGAAAACGTCATGATTTTAGGTTGTTTAAAGAATCAAAAGAAGGAAATATAAGAAGCTTAAAACACATAAAAGGAGGGCAACATATTGGCTAGGAAGGGTTACAGAGCAATTTCCCCTGCTATTTGTCCACTGGAAATGGGTAAAGCCTATAAACGGGTGAACAATAAGAGCCAAATGAGCTGAGAGGTTCACGTTTGGTTCCGTGAGAGCCTGAGGGTGAGATTTCCTTGGGCTATTCGACTAACCCTAGGCTGATGTGAGTTGCGAGGATAATGCCTATTGGGTCGTAACTTTTGTCTAAATTATCTTCAGACAATTTTTGTCTTGCTTCACAAAGTGATGAAGCAGATCTAGACTTTACTTGGGGTAAGGATAGAATTTGGAATATATAGCACGGTAAGGCATTGTGTATAGGTTGCAAGAGTCTACATGATTTTTATTGTCTATCTAAAATAATCACCTTTTCTTGTATTTAAGCCAAATAAGAATTATAATATTACTCCCTTGATAAATAAAAAATATGAAAAGATATTACTCTTCGCATCTGCTGATGGTGGCTTGCTTTTTGTTTATAAGCTTATTTTTACAAAATTGCGATGGTTCCAATAATCCAATCATACCTACCCAAGAAGCACAGACAGAGTGTCTGCAGACTGATTCCCAACCGATCGCTTCTCCAACTAACATGCAATTTTTAATAGGGCAAGAATTTACAGCCCAAGGGGGACATGTAGTTACTGTATATGAGGGGTTGGATGAAGAAATAAAAGCAAGTATACAAGTGGATCCATTAGATAAAGAAAAAGCAGGCTACATGTCAGCAAGATACCAAGAGTTACTAAGACTGGCCGATGTAGAAGACAATGTAAAAGCTCAATTTCTTTTAGGTCACCGGGCATATGCACAATGGAAAAAAGAAGGACAAAAGGAGCAAGATTATCAAAAAGCTACATATTGGTTAAAAAAAGCAGAAGGCCAAAACTGCCAGGCAGCTATTATTTTATTAAAAGAATTACAACTACTTAGAGACCAAGCATCGGATGGTAATACATCATTACATTTAGCAATCAAGCAAGTTAATGCAACACTAGAGGATCAGTTTGCAGAAGTCAGCATTAATCTGAATGACTTTAATCTGAATGACTTTAGGAATAGGGATTCTAAGAATAGATATTCTAGTACGTTACAGCACTTATGTTTTAGGGCGCTTAAGGATATTTTTATAAAAGAAGTAAAGGAGGCCATAGAATTATTACTACAGCTAGGAGCAGATATAGGGGGCAAAAATAAGGAAGGGAATACGGTTTTACACCAGGCTGCTGCTGAAGGCTATGTAGATATAGTTGAGTTATTGTTAGAATATGGGGCTGATATACATGCCAAAAATGGAAACGGTTATCACACACCATTACACCTGGCTGCTATGGAAGGGCATTTAAAAGTGGTCAAGTTGCTGTTAGAGAAAGGAGCAAAGCTGGATGTGGTGGATAACTATGGTTATACACCGTTATATGGAGCTGTAGATAAAATGCACTTAGAAGTGGCCAAGTTCTTATTGGATAGAGGAGCAGATAGGTGTGTTGAAGACAATAGTGGTGGGCAGACTTTATTATGGGCAGCTGCTTATAATGGTCATTTAGAATTAGTTAAGTTATTATTAGAAAAGGGAGCAAAGATAAATGTTCAGGATGATGATGGATATACACCATTGTTTGTAGCAGCACAAGAATGTCACTTAGAAGTGGTTAAGTTATTATTAGAAAAAGGAGCGGATGTAACTATTCAAGGTAAAGATGGATTTACTCCATTGTTTGTAGCTGCACGAAATAATCATTTAGAAATAGTTAAGTTATTATTAGAAAAAGGAGCGAAGATAAATGCTCAAGATGATAGTGGGTATACACCGTTACATATGGCCATAATTGGAGGCCACCAGATAGAAGTAGTTAAGGTATTACTAGAAAAAGGAGCAAATATACATGCTCAAAATAAGTATGGTTGGACCCCGTTATATACATCTGTCCATGACGGTTATCAAGAATTAACCAAGTTCCTATTAGATCGAGGAGCAAATATAAGTGTTGGAACTAATAATTGTATGACACCTTTACATATAGCTGCACAAGTAGGCCACCTAGAAATAGTTAAGATCTTATTACAAGAAGGGGCAGCGGTAGATCCTAAAGATATCGATGGTTTTACACCGTTATATCTGGCTGCAGAGAAAAACTATATAGAAATAGTCAAGTTGCTACTAAAACAAGGAGCAGACGTGAATGCTAAAAATAAAGCTAACAATACTCCGTTATTTGTAGTTGCTTCTGAAGGTTATTTAGAATTAGCTAGGTTATTGCTAGGACAAGGAGCAAATTTAAAGATCGTTAATAATACTAATGATACGCCATTGGTTGCAGCTGTACAAGAAGGTCATATAGAACTAGTCAAGTTATTACTAGAGAAAGGAGCAGATGTAAATGCCAAGGTTAATAATGGTTGTACTCCACTATATGTAGCATCACAAGAGGGACATATAGAAATAGTCAAGTTATTATTAGCGAAAGGAGCAGATGTAAATGACAACGATATAGATGATTGTAGTCCACTATATGTAGCATCACAAAATGGACATATAGAAATAGCCAAGTTATTACTAGAGAAAGGAGCAGGTGTAAATGCCAAAGCTAAGGATGATTGTACTCCACTATATATGGCATCATACGAAGGACATGTAGAAATAGTCAAGTTATTACTAGGGAAAGGAGCAGATGTAAATGCCAAGGTTAATAATGGTTGTACTCCACTATATCTAGCTTCAAAAAAAGGACATGTAGAAATAGTCAAGTTATTACTAGAGAAAGGAGCAGATATAAATGCCAAGGATGATAATGGTTATACTTTACTATTTGTAGCAACACAAGAAGGTCATATAGAACTAGTCAAGCTATTACTAGAGAAAGGAGCAGATGTAAATGCCAAGATTAATGATGGTTGTACTCCACTATCTGTAGTATCACAAAATGGACATATAGAACTAGTCAAGTTATTACTAGAGAAAGGAGCAGGTGTAAATGCCAACGATATAGACAATTGTAGTCCACTATATGTAGCATCACAAGAAGGACATATAGAAATAGCCAAGTTATTACTAGAGAAAGGAGCAGATGTAAATGCCAAGGGTAATGATGGTTGTACTCCACTATCTGTAGTATCACAAAATGGACATATAGAAATAGTCAAGTTATTACTAGAGAAAGGAGCAGATGTAAATGACAACGATATAGACAATTGTAGTCCACTATTTGTAGCAGCACAAGAGGGACATATAGGAATAGCCAAGTTATTACTAGAGAAAGGAGCAGATGTAAATGCCAAGGTTAATAATGGTTGTACTCCACTATATGTAGCATCACAAGAGGGACATATAGAAATAGTCAAGTTATTATTAGCGAAAGGAGCAGATGTAAATGACAACGATATAGATGATTGTAGTCCACTATATGTAGCATCACAAAATGGACATATAGAAATAGCCAAGTTATTACTAGAGAAAGGAGCAGGTGTAAATGCCAAAGCTAAGGATGATTGTACTCCACTATATATGGCATCATACGAAGGACATGTAGAAATAGTCAAGTTATTACTAGGGAAAGGAGCAGATGTAAATGCCAAGGTTAATAATGGTTGTACTCCACTATATCTAGCTTCAAAAAAAGGACATGTAGAAATAGTCAAGTTATTACTAGAGAAAGGAGCAGATATAAATGCCAAGGATGATAATGGTTATACTTTACTATTTGTAGCAACACAAGAAGGTCATATAGAACTAGTCAAGCTATTACTAGAGAAAGGAGCAGATGTAAATGCCAAGATTAATGATGGTTGTACTCCACTATCTGTAGTATCACAAAATGGACATATAGAACTAGTCAAGTTATTACTAGAGAAAGGAGCAGGTGTAAATGCCAACGATATAGACAATTGTAGTCCACTATATGTAGCATCACAAGAAGGACATATAGAAATAGCCAAGTTATTACTAGAGAAAGGAGCAGATGTAAATGCCAAGGGTAATGATGGTTGTACTCCACTATCTGTAGTATCACAAAATGGACATATAGAAATAGTCAAGTTATTACTAGAGAAAGGAGCAGATGTAAATGACAACGATATAGACAATTGTAGTCCACTATTTGTAGCAGCACAAGAGGGACATATAGGAATAGCCAAGTTATTACTAGAGAAAGGAGCAGATGTAAATGCCAAGGTTAATAATGGTT
>MKUM01000036.1 GCA_001897825.1 Candidatus Amoebophilus sp. 36-38 | reverse complement strand
TGTCTTGTCTTAAAAGTTTTTGCTTCTAATTTTTTCTGGTCCTTTAATTGATTTTCTCTTTCCTCTCTAGCAAGTTTTTGTTGAGCTTCTATGTCTCTTTTAGACAATAGTTTAGGTTTTTCTGAATGATCCCTTACGTTATTAACTATAGTTGTCTTAGATATATCATTCGTGTGGGTGTTTAAGCGATCTGTTGCTTCCCGAAATGGCTCTTCTCGAGGGCTTTCTAAAAGAATATCTTCTTTAACTTTCTCTCCATCTTCTCTTGTTAGAAGGGGTAGTTTATCTATGTGTCTTGGTTTTACAGTAGCAGGTTTTATAGCCGATGACTTACTAAAAGGTAGACTAGTGTTTTCAAAACATCCTTCTAAAGGTAGACCTGATAATAGAATACATACTATTGTTATATGCCATATATGATGAATAGCCCGCTTTTTATGATTGTTATCTAACTGCATAATACTGTTGAAATAGAGGATATTTTATTATAAAATAGGGTATAAATAAGAGATTTGCAAAGATACAAGTATCATTTAGAAATACAACTCCGATTAAACCCAAACTTCCTAAAATTTATACGTAATGTTAGTATTTAACTTAATGATTATCAGAAGAAACAATGTATTCTTTTTATCACGTATAAATAATTATTTATAGGTAGTAAATATTTTAAAAAAATCCGCTTTTACACTATGTAAAGATAGCTTTCTAAGCCCACTACCTATTTATGTTAGGAAGTTTGGGTTTAAATCTTGCGAAAAGTCTAACATAAAATAAAACCAAGTAGGACCAGCGTAGGCAAACGAGTAAAGATTTACTGTTAAAAATCATTGGTGGAGCTATCAAAAATCTTGCTTATTACCTTAAGTGAAGCCTATTTTTAAAGGCATGTTAAGCAAGCAGCAAAACAGAAATTTATAGTCCTATTCGATAATCAATTCTACAACCGTAGTTTTCTGTTCATCCGGTCCCCCTAGTTCTTGGTTGAACGACAGCTTAAATATAAACTTATTTTTCTCGTATAGGTGTAAACGTTTACGTGGATCTGAGCGTGGGTTTATGCCACAAGTGTCGAAAGTTACGGACTTGCTAACTTTAGATCATCAATTAGGTCTGGATTTCCCCCGCAAAAAAATATGATATCTTTAACCGTTGTTGGCACTTTATCTTGCTGTATTGCTATAATAGTCCCCCTGCATTGTCATCCCTGCCCCCTTGTCTTTGACCGAAGCTGTGAATAAATCCAGCAGGGATCCAGTGTAATCAGGCAAAATAAAGTGAATTTATTCTTGTATATAGGTTGTATGCAAGCATATTATTCTCAACAATTAACAATAGTTTTATATCAAATCCCTAAACCGTCGCTCGGCTGTGCCGAGTGACGAATATTCACTTTATCACCATGTATCCAATTTTAGGAAGTTAGGGCTTAAACATAATCGGAGATAGTCTTTTTCATACCGGATTGCTCGGTTTCTACAGAGTAATTGATGAGATAAATTAATGGTATATTCAGGTAGGATTTATATATATTTATCTTAACTTTATATTTAGGTAAAATAGATTAATTATATTAATACTTTTTTAATTTCTATATCTGATTAATTTATTTTCTTACTTATCTAAGTTATTCATTATGTATATAAACACTTTGACGATTTCTAGTAAAGGCCAGATAGTTTTACCAAAAAAAATTCGTGATATGCTTAAATCTAACCTCATTTCACTAGAGATTAATGAGTATAATCAGATACTGATTACCCCTGTCCAGGATATAGGAGGCGCTTTATCTGCTTATCAAAAACCTACTCCTCTGGCTTTTGAAGAAATTAGGACCCAGGCTTGGGATGATAGTGTATCTGTAACTAAGAAAAAAGAAGAAGGCTTCAAATGAAATCTATTTGTGATACGAACGTTATCCTCCGCTATTTATTGGCAGATAATCCAGAAATGTTTGCTAAAACTAAAGCAATATTTGACCAAGCGAAAATAGGCCGAATAACTTTAATAATAGAACAGACCGTGTTTACTGAGGTAATATTTGTTCTTTCCTCTTTTTACAAAGTACCCAAAGACAAGATAACCCAGATACTATCAGAGTTACTGGCCTATAAAGGTATAAGTGGCGAAAAAGAAGTACTTTCTCTAGCATTAGATTATTATAGTAAGCATAATATGCATGTGGTTGATTGCCTTTTGCTTGCGAAAAATAAGATTACAGATCTTCCTATCCTTTCGTTTGACCAAATTAAATGATTATTTGTAAAAGGCTAAATCGCACGAATGTTGCTGATACCCCCACAAGAAAAAGAATTACCCAGCAGGGCATCCAGAGAGAGGCATTACCTTTAAGAAGTAAAAGACGTAACTTACGCAAGAAGTCTATTTAAGGGCCCGTCAAAAGTTAACTTTGCATGTAGGTAAAAAGTAAGTATAGTGTATGACAACTCTTTTTTCACAAGATAGCTATGAACCTTTAGCTTCCCGTTTGAGACCTCAATCTTTGGATGAAATTGTCGGGCAAGAGCATCTCACTGAAGGTAAAGGTCCATTAGGTGTAATGCGCAAAAGTGGACAGCTTTCTTCATTGATTCTATGGGGACCTCCTGGATGTGGAAAGACAACTTTAGTACGACTTTTAGCCAAGACCTCAGACCTTGAGTTTGAGTCAATTTCTGCAATTGAATCAGGTGTTGCGGATCTCAAGAAAATTTTTGAACGTGCACAGGAGCGAAAAAAAATGGGCAGGGGGACGCTTCTTTTTGTGGATGAGATTCACAGATTTAATCGAACCCAACAGGATAGCTTTTTGCCTCATGTTGAAAACGGAACGGTGATTCTCATTGGGGCGACAACCGAAAACCCATCTTTTGAGTTGAATAGCGCACTTTTGTCCCGCACACAAGTTTTAGTCTTAAGGCGACTTGAAACCTCACACCTTGAGATTTTATATCAGCGGGCCCAATCATACTTGGAGAAAGAATTGCCGTTAGATGCGGCAGGTCGTTCGCTGCTTTATGCCATGGCTGATGGAGATGGGCGAGCTCTTTATAATATGGTCGAGGTTCTCTCTCAGTTGCCGTCCAGGCCTATTTTGTCCGGAGAAGATCTTACTCAAATTGTCTCCCGTAGAGCACCTCTTTATGACAAGAATAAAGAAGGTCATTATAATCTGATTAGTGCGCTTCATAAGTCTTTGCGTGGGTCAGATCCAGATGCAGCACTGTATTGGTTTGCCCGCATGCTTGAAGGAGGCGAAGATCCTCTTTACATTGCGCGGAGACTTATTCGTTTTGCCTCTGAAGATGTGGGGATGTCAGACCCTCAAGCCTTGATACAAACTATTGCTGCGACGGAAGCGTATGAACGGCTGGGAAGCCCGGAAGGTGAGCTGGCCATTGCACAAGCAGTCTTATATTTGGCCACGGCTCCAAAGTCAAATGCTGCCTACATAGCTTATAATCGTGCAAGAAAATCTGCAAAAGAAACGGGGTCCTTCATGCCACCTAAGATTATCTTAAATGCACCTACCAAACTGGTGCGAGAGGAAGGATATGGTGAAGGGTATATTTATGACCATGATACGAAAGAAGCTTTTTCAGGCCAAAATTATTTCCCTGATGAAATGAAGCGACAAGAATTCTATTCACCTCCTCAGAGGGGATTTGAACGGGAAATTAAGAAGCGTTTGGACTATTGGGCGCGGTTAAGGTCTTCTCTTTCAACCAACACAAAATAGGATATTGGTTATTTGTAAAAGGAGTAGCTACTAGATGCTGCAGAGAGTCGGATTGAGCGGCCTTCAAAAGCATTGATATGTTTTTTATGCCCTAGGATGTGCTTGTGAAAAGATTTCTTTTAGCTTTTCCATAGAATTATGAGTATAGACTTGAGTGGCTGCTAGGTTGGCGTGGCCTAGAAGTTCTTTGATAGCCTGCAAATCAGCCCCTCTATTGAGCAGATGGGTAGCGAATGTATGCCGTAGTACATGAGGACTATGCTTATCTGCTTGTGTATAACTACTCAAATATTTGTTAACTAACTTATAGACTAGCATGGGGTAGCAAGGGTTGCTTTTTACAGTTATCAAAAGATGGCTGTATGGAGCTGGAACAGTAGCGTTGCGGTGTGCTATATAATTTTCGACAACGGCTAAAATAGACTTAGGAACTGGTATAATACGTTCCTTGTTGCGTTTTCCTAAAACCCGAATAGTCCTCTCGTAAAAATTGATATCATGATCTTGTAAATTTAACAGCTCGCTTAGCCGTATTCCTGTGCCATATAATAGTTCTAATACCAGTTTATCACGCCATCCTTCAAAGTTATCTTCAAACGGATATTCGTCTAATAGGCGCAATAGTTCTTCTTCTCGCAAAAAGATAGGTAACCCCTTTTTTATTTTAAGACTTCTCAGTTGTGCAGTTACATCAGATGCGATATCTCCCTTCGCATATAAAAAACCATAAAAAGCTCTTAGGCAGGCTACCTTTCTGTTAATGGAACGATTGTTTAAACCTTCTTTAGATAAATGTATAATCCAAGAGCGTAAAACTTTAGAAGTAACTTGATTAAGTTCTGTAATTTGAAATTGAGCTTGAAGGTATGTATGAAACTGAGTTAAATCAGTTCGATAGGCACAAATGGTGTGGTTGCTCAAACGTTTCTCGTAAGTAAGGTAATTGATGAAAGTTTCAAGCATACCCATAACGTATTTTCAGTTACCTAAAAATACCTATAAAGGTAATAAATAACTTTTATCTTAACTATAACTTATATAAAACCCTGTTTAAGCGCAGAATTTTCTATAAATAATAACAATTAAGAGTTATATGAGTTTGCCGATTAAGAATAGGTTGAACTTAATCTTAGTTTATAATCTAATCGTTATTTGGCCGTGAATGTTATCCGTTCATCTCTTGTTGTTGGAGGTGCTGTCTATAAATAGCTCTCTGTTTTTCCTCTCTACGTTTGATGGAAGGTTTTGTATAGTATCGTCTATTTTTAAGCTCTTTTAGTGTTTTTACACGATCTATTTTCTTCTTAAATCGCTTGAGAGCTCTTTCTATGGGTTCATTATCTTTTACTTGTACAAAAATCATAATTATATGTTTTACATAAGCAACAAAAGTAAGTCTAAACGTACAATACTGCAACTATTCTCTATATATATCTTTAAAATAATGCTTTTATTATGAATTTTGTCTTATTCCCTCCAAAAAATATGTAAAATTTTGAAATCATGTGCTGTCAGGAACTTTTTCCTAACAGTCCATCTGCGTATCGAGAGTAGCTCCAGACATTACAACTAACTTGTAGCTTGGATTAATTTACTCAAGGAACCGGATCATATCCGCTTTTACCATATGGGTGGCAACGTAACAGACGCTTGGTACCTAACCAGATGCCTTTGATTATGCCATACTTAAGGATCGCTTCCTTGGCGTATGCTGAACAAGTTGGCTGAAACCTACAGGAAGGTGCAATATAGGGAGCTAGTATGGCTTGATACAATAAAATAGGTAGTGTGAAAATTTTGTTTAACAGCCGCATATTTTTCTGATTCTAGAATTAACTAACATGTACGAGATAATCGAGCTTATATTAGAGTTATTTTGAAACCATCGCCTTTAGTCCTCTAGGTTCGTCAGTAACTCATATTACGCAATTGAGTTAGAGACCAGGCAAATTTATCACTTGTTAAGTCATGAAATAATATCTTTCTAGTTGAGCCTTATTTCTTTGAATCAAGTTTCGCCTGCGGCGGGCGTTACTTTTTTCCAACCATGAAAAAAGTAACCAAAAAACTCTCCGCTGTGCATAAAAAGGCTAAAATTTTCACCCTCCACAATTTAGCGGCCAGACCTGCGAAAACACCCCAACACTGCATAACCTCTGATCTCCGGCCTGGCCGCTCCTCCCTGCAAATTTTTTAACGCCTTTTTATACAAGGCGGTTTTTTTTACGGTTACCCAACCCTTTTTGATAGTATAGTACTTGGATCCTTTGAAAGGACAAATTTAATTTACTCATTCAACCTCTTTTTGCGTAAGGTGAGTCAGTAAGTATGTGTGTGTTAGGGCTGGAGCCCTGACACCACAAATGGTCTTTAATAAACCAGGGATTTATAGTTTACGTGCTACCTCCCGTTGTTCAAATCCTTCAAGGATATCATTGACCTTCAGATCACTAAAATTAGTGATGCTAATCCCGCATTCAAAACCTGATTTTATTTGTGGTACTTCCTCTTTAAAATGTTTCAAATGTTTAATAGTCCCTGTATAGATTACAATACCATCTCTAATAACTCGTATAGAATTACTTTTTTTAATATAACCTTCGCTAACATAACATCCTGCTACAATACCTATTCCTGTAATTTTGAAGATCTCCCGTACTACTGCGCTACCTGTAATTACTTCTTCTATGGTAGGAGCTAGCATACCTTGCATCGCATCTTTTATATGATTGATTGCATCATAGATGATGGAATACAGGCGAATTTCAATTCCTTCTTTTTCTGCTAACTTACGAGTAGAGGCACTAGGTCTTACCTGGAAACCTATGATAATTGCGTCAGAAGCTGCTGCTAGCAGGATGTCAGATTCTACAATAGCACCTACCCCTTTGTGTAGAATGTTTACTTTAATTTCTTCTGTGGATAGCTTGAGGAGGGAGTCAGAAAGGGCTTCTACAGAACCATCTACGTCTCCTTTAAGGATTATATTAAGCTCCTTGAAGTTTCCAATTGCTAATCTTCTTCCTATTTCATCTAAGGTAATATGTGTTTTAGTTCTAAACCCTTGTTCTCTAAGGATTTGTTGTCTTTGGGTAGCGATATCTCTGGCTTCTTTTTCAGCGTTCATCACTCGAAATAAGTCTCCAGCTTGAGGCGCACCATTGAGTCCTAATACTTGAACAGGGGTAGAAGGACCTACTTTTTTGAGCGGCTTACCTTGATAGTCAAACATGGCCTTTATTTTGCCATAGTAAGCACCAGCTAGTATTACATCGCTTATTTGTAAAGTTCCATCTTGTACCATGATGGTAGCTAGATAACCCCTTCCTTGATCCAAAGAAGCTTCTATAACTGTACCACGTGCTTTTTTATGGGAGTTTGCCTTAAGTTCTAATAATTCAGCTTCAAACAGAACTTTTTCTAATAATTGACTGACTCCTTCCCCAGTAATGGCCGAAACCCCTTGGCTCTGGTATTTGCCTCCCCAATCCTCTACCAAGATATTTAAGTGGGCTAATTCTTCTTTTACCTTTTCGGGATTAGCCTGAGGTTTATCTATCTTGTTGATAGCTATGACAATAGGTACACCTGCCAGCTTAGCATGATTAATCGCTTCTTTTGTTTGAGGTCGGATACCGTCATCTGCAGCTATTACGATGATTGCAATATCTGTTAATCTAGCGCCACGAGCTCGCATGGCAGTAAAAGCTTCGTGGCCAGGGGTATCTAAGAATGCGATGTGTTTGCCACTCTCAGTGATTACATCATAAGCACCTATATGTTGAGTGATACCTCCTGCCTCTGTTTTAGTGATTTGAGTATTGCGAATATAGTCAAGTAGGGAAGTTTTACCGTGATCTACATGGCCCATAATGGTTACAATAGGAGCTCGTTCTTCTAGATCTTTGGGATCATCCGTTTCTACCTCTTCTTCTTGTTCTGCTTTTACATCTGTAAATGCTACTTGATATCCAAACTCATCCGCGATGATAGTTATAGCTTCTGCATCTAGCCGTTGGTTGATAGACACCAGCATGCCTAAGTTCATGCAGGCTGACAACAGTTCGTTGATCGATATACCCATCAGAGACGCTAGGTCACTAGCAGCAATAAATTCTGTGACTTGTAATTTCTTTGCGGCCTGGTCAGCTTGTAAACGTTCTTCGGCTAATTCCTCTGCGATGAGTGATCTTTTTTCTCTTCTATATTTAGCTCGGCTGCTTGTTCCTCTATTCCCATCCAGTTTTGCTAAGGTACTTTTGATCTGATCTTGTATTTCTTTTTCGGATAAGGAGGGTTTATGTATTTCAGGTCCTTTATTTTTTATTTTGCCCTGACTTATATTTTCTTCTTTTTCTTTTCTATTAAATCTGGGTAGTAAGGGGGATTCTGGTTTGTTATCGACTCTTTTCCTAGGTCTCTTTTTATTCTTTTTCTCTAGGTCAGAAGACGCTACTTGTTGAAATTTTTTAACTACTTTTTCGCCTAGATCGATCTTGCCTAATACGGTGACTCCTTTGAATTCTTCTTGATTGGTAAGTGTTATTTTTATGGGACCTTTGATAGTAGTTGGCGCTACGTCTTCTACTTCTACCTTTTCAATAGGTTTTTCTTCGATACTTTCTGTTTTATCTTCTTTATCCTCAGCTAAAGGGATTTCGGGTTCTAATGTTGGGGGCTCTATTACTGGCTGACTTTCTACTACGATAGGTTGCACCGGTTTAATAGATTCAGGCTCGATAGTTGTTGGTTTCTCAACGCCTGGTTGTTCCTGCTTGGTGACGTTTTTAGTTTCTTTTTCAGGACTAGATCCCACTTCATAGCTATGCCCAATTACTAACTCGGCTGCTTCTTCTTTGTCCATGGCAGAGCCTGCAAACTCCTTAGCTAACAGGTTATATTGTTCTAAGGTAATTTTTGTGTTAGGCTTGTTTTCTATTTTAAAGCCTTTTTCTAATAAATACGCTGTTATGGTAGTGGTGGCTACGTTCAGTTTACGTGCTACTTGACTTAAGCGTATTGTTTTTTCTTCAACCATGGAATTATATAAACTTATTCTTCAAATTCTTGTGTTAATATCTTGTACAGTTCGTCTATCGTTTCTTTTTCTAAGTCTGTTCTTCGTTCCAAATCTTCCTTAGAAATGGCCAGAACGCTTTTTGCACTATCAAGGCCTATCTTTTTTAGCTCTTCGATAATCCAAGATTCTACTTCGTCGGAAAATTCATCTAAATTTACATCTTCGCCGATATTATCAATTTCTCGATACACATCTATTTCTTTATCAACCAACTTGCTAGCCAATTTTATATTCTGGCCTCCTTTGCCAATTGCTAATGAAACTTGATCTGGTTTCAGATAAACAGAAACTCTATCTCCCTTTATTTGTATACTGCTTATTTTGGCAGGACTTAGTGCACGGCTAATATAAAGTTCTAGATTTTCTGTATAGTTAATAACATCGATATTTTCATTTTGTAATTCTCTGACAATATTATGTATTCTAGAACCTTTGATACCTACACAAGCGCCTACAGGATCTATTCGTTCGTCAAAGGATTCTACAGCTACTTTAGCTCTTTCTCCAGGTTCTCTCACAATCTTTTTGATGGCTATGATGCCATCAAAGATTTCTGGAACTTCACTTTCAAAAAGTCTTTCTAAAAACATCGGAGAAGTCCTAGATAGAATAATTTTAGGCGTACTTTTTTGTAAATCGATACGTTGTATGACAGCTCTAATATATTCCCCCTTTTTGAAGTTATCTTTGGGTATTTGCTCTGATTTGGGCAAGAACAGTTCTTTTTTCTCTTCATCCAATAGAATGACTTCTTGATTTAGTATTTGGTGTACTTCTACTGTAATCATTTCCCCTATAAGTTGACTATACTTGAGGTAGAGCACATCTTTTTCTAAGTCTTTTACTTTTTGTATCAGGGTTTGTCTGGCAGCAGTAATCGCTCTGCGGCCAAAGCTTTCTAGATTAATTTCTTCAGAAACTTCTTCTCCAATATCAAAATCTTCTTCTATCTTTTTGGCTTCAGATAGGCTGATTTTATCATGTTCCCAGATGTCCTCCGAGTTGTCATCTACAACTTCTCTAAAGCGCCATATCTGCAAGTCACCTTGATCTAGGTTGATAATGATATCAAAATTATCGTCCATGCTAAATTTTTTGTGAATCATGGCCCTAAATACTTCTTCTAGAATTCGGATTACCGTAGGCCGATCTATATTTTTAGACCTAGCAAACTCTGCAAATGTCTCTATTAGTTTTTTGCTCTCCATTTTCGTTTTTATAAAAACGTATAATATATTTCATTTCAATAGTATAGCATACATGAAGAAAAAAGGGGCCAAGCCCCCCTAAAATCCTTGTTTCTGATTCTACTCAATCTATGCTAAACTAAGTTAAGCATGTACTCAGCTAGTTTTTTACAAACATGTCTCTACGCAAAGATAATACTTGTTTCTTTAATAGTTTGCCAATTATTTAACTTAAGGTAAATTTGTGCTGTAACCACCACATCTTGAGCACAGTAGCTGGCAATACTTGCTAAATCCTTTTCTACATAGTAAAAGTGGTTTACCTGACTTCCATCCATCAGACTTTTACTAGAACTTATACCAAATAAGTTAGCTAATAAATCTAAAGAAGTAAAACTTTTCTTATCTCCAAATTTCCACATTTCCATGGTATCTAAGTGAGTAACTTCCCAAGGCTTTTTCCCTGTTAGTTGCAATGCTTTTGGTAACCCTATTCCATTCACTAGCATGCGTCTGCAAAGATAAGGATAGTCGAATTCTTTACCATTATGTGCACAAAATCTTAGGTTTTCTGGTTGGTATTTTTCTTCTACAATATTTTTGAATTTTTGGAGAAGTGTTGCTTCATGGTGATCACTTAGGGTATGTGTATACAATACAGGTTCCCCACCATGATCAAATTTAATACACCCTAGTCCAATAACGATTACTTTTCCAAACTCTGCATAAATAGCTGCTCGTTCAAAAAATAGGTCGCGTATTTCTTCTGGATCCGTTTTGCTTAGAGAAGCTGCTTTTTTATTCCATAGTAACTTTTGGCAATCGGCTAGATCTTCATAGCTAGGAGCACAGGATACAGTTTCTATGTCTATAAAGAGTATATTTTTGACAGTGCTTGGTGGATACATAGGTTGTGTCTTGTAAAATATTGATACGGGTATGAAGATAAGGGTTATTCCTTGATGTGTAAAAGGAAATAGCTAGTATCTATTTTATATGACGTTTAGTTTTACTGATCTAAATCTTCCTTAAACACGCTAAAAAGTGACCATACTCTTGGTTGCTACAAATCGAGATAAATAAAAAACGATTTATTTTTCATAAATATTTTCTAAATTTAAGTCACTAGATGTATTAGGAAATGTAATCTGTTTACATAAAATAAAACATGTAAGTTTAATAATTCTAAAAATCTACCGCTATGTCAATCACCTTCCAAAACTTAAATAAATATTTTACTCTAACACAGATATTCATCTTAGTTTTAGTTATCCATGTTGTTTCTTGCAGTAATAATAAACAAAAGGATCAAGGCACGACCACAGGAAGTCTGACCATGGAGGTAAGTCCTCTTCGCTTGGATCCGGCTCACAGGACTACGACTGCTACTTTTCAACTTATAGAACCTGGCGAAACAGTTGATCTAGCTAATTTTACGCTTAAGGCTAAAATAACTAAGGAAGAAGGGGGTACGGGCAGTCAAATAAGTTACCAAAATGCTGCAGGTATTCGTAAAGATAAGCCAACCATAGATGAACCACTTACTGATTTTGCGTCATTCGGTAGCTTAAAAGCTGATGATGCTTCTCTAAAAATAGATTTTACAGTAATACCTGGTGAAAGAGTTACTTTATTGGTTTACGAAATTGAAGCTTTTAACCTAGAGGGGCATTCAATAGGTAGTTATTCGGTCGAATACAAAGCGGAGAAAAAATTACCTACACTTAATTTAGCAAGTGAGGGAGTACTATACGGAGCTGAGAAAAAAATCAAATTAGAGATATCTAATGCTAATGTAGAACCTATAACAGGTGGTACACTCAAATTACAAATTACGCGTACAAAAGGTACTCGTGCCATGATAGTAGGTTCTAGTAGTACCCATACTCCCTATATGTATGAAGTATCCATTGATGATGTACTATTAGGAGGTCAAACACTAACAAAAACATTAACCATCGATTCAAAAACTGATCTTGAAGCTATGTTTGACATTCGGCTAGTTCAAGGAAAAGCGCAAAGTGATCTTATAGTTGTGGTGTGGAAACAAGATATACAGCTCGATTTAGCTGTTAAGTACGAGGGTAATCCGCGCAAACTGAGTTATATAATAAACAATAAGGGCACAAAGGAGGTGAGCAATATAAGACTACAGTACACCTGTAAATCAGATGGAGTAAGACTAGCAGGAGTAACCCTTAAAAAAGATGAAATAAAAGAGATAGTAATAGGCCATATAGGAGTGAATGAGAAAATAGAAAATCAAGATTTAGGAGAATTAGATCTTGGTGCGAATGAAAATGCTAAATTTATATTTAAAGTAGTCTATGATGTAGGCCATACGGAAGAGAAAGAGTTAATATGCTCAGCTATCAATGTACAACTGAGTATAGAAAATCTAGCATATAATTCGGTTAAGAATGAGATTACCTACAGCATACGCAACAAAGGAGGAGATACAGCAGAGAAAGTGCAAGTCAGATATGCCAATGAAAGCCAAGATGAAGCAGGCAAAAAGGTCATGATAGCTAATCAAGCAAAAGGGGCGACAGATGTGGTCAGTGTAAGTAGCGCATCTATAATAGGCCCTTTGAACCTTCCCATCGATTTTAAGCAAGCAGATGAAGCAAAATTTAAATTTGAATTGCTTTATAAGGGTTCAGTTATTACTCAGGCAACAGAAACCAAAATATTTAAAGCAAAAGAGATTAAGTTAAAACTAGTTCCCATAGGCAATATCTCAATAACAGGAGGAACGCATGTATTCAAATTTAGGATAGCAGTAGAACCAGATAGCCGTCCTATGGCGGGCATAGACCTTAAACATGTACAATTAAATATAACTAACAGTACAGGTAATACTAGCTTTGTTACAAAGACTGCTGGGGCTACACAAGGTATAAATAAACTAACAGGTGCTGATCTGAATAATATAAGGGACGAGATAACATTGTATGTTGATCCAAAGACAGAAAAAGAAGCCAAGTTCGTATTAGAACTTAGTTACAAAAATAATCCTCAAGGCAATCCTTTAACTATAAACTGGCAAGAAGAAAATATACAAATAGAATACTTAAACTCATTTGTAGGAGATAATCAAGCTAGTTTTAAGTTATGTAGTACTGTAACAGATATAGACCATGGTCAACTAACAGTCGAATTAAGTAGTAATAACAAGGCTAAATTTAGCCTTATAAAGGAAGACAAGCATGACGGTGGTACTAGTCTAACTTTAGATCAGCTAATTGGAGCAGGTAAAACACCTATAAATCATAAAACATATCCTACTTACTTTAAACTGCTTGATTCACAAGGAGAGGTTAGTGCTCAAGTAACAGTACATTTAAAACGTGGCGCTAAAGAACTGGTTAGCAAAACAGTAGATTGGAAAGTATCGAGAAATAGCTTGGGCATAGTTATAGCAGGAGATAGTTTTGCTGACGAAGAGCTGTTTAAAATTAATATAAAGAACAAGGGTAGTATAGTAAACCTTGATAAGATAAAGTTTAAACTTACTAATGATCAAGGAGTTGCTTTTAGAGTAGGGAAATTGCCAGGTAGTACTGCTATTACTGCCACCTTAGAGAATATTACGGGTCAAGTGGAGTTGGTAGAGGAAGGAACAATACAATTTGACTTACAAAGAGATGCAGCCATTGCTACTAAAGTATACGGTGTTGATTTAATCATAGAGTTATTAGATGATGAAACAGGAAAAACTTTAGAAAAATTGAGACTAGAATGGATAAATCAAGCAGAGATAGATATTAAATTAAATTTGCTTCTTAAAGATTTAAAAACACTTAAAAAAACTTTTGAAAATAATTTACAAGCAGCTACAGAAACTAATCAATACGATATAAAGGTAAAAGCTGTAGAAAATATAATTACAATAAACGAAAAACTGGACCAATTAACGCTTGAATCGTCGAAGATATATCTGTCTGTAGCGTCTAAGGAAAAGAAAAAAGCGATTAAACAAATACTTATTAAGCCTACCCAAAAGCTTATTCAAGAGATAGAGGAGAAAACTATAGACTTTTTAGAAACGGGCAGAAGTGAACTACAAAGACTTTCTAAAGAACTTAAAAATAACGTAGACGGATTCTATAGTACTATTAGAGCAAAAGATAATAGAGTTCCCATAGGGCAACGTAAAGAACTAGTTGGTCAAGCTTTAAGTAATAAAATAGCTAAGATAGATAGCTTATATAGCTATATGGTCACTATAGCTAGTAAGTATAATATGGACAAAACAAAAGGTATTGCAGAGGAAGTTGAGAAAATAGTTAAAGAAGCCAAAGAAAAAGTAAGTGAGCTAGGAAAAGCCATTGATGAAGCGGTAAGCAGCCAGTAAAGCTGATTAGTAATCCTGGTATCACCTTATCCATGGTCTATGACCCACAGACCATAACATGGATTAGTTATTCCCAATCTTATCCATCGAAACAATCTCTGCTTGCTGAGCTCTTTGTTCCCAGTTTCGTTTATAAACCTGATTAGTATTTTTATCAGTAATAAGGATCAGATTCTCTGCATTTTTATGCTCGGCGTTTTGAGTCCAATTGTATGAGCCAGTAAGCACATACCAATCATCGGTAATCATGACTTTGTTGTGTGCGATACCAGGCACCTTGTCAACAAGAATAGTAATACCGCCTCTTAATAATTTTTTGAGTTGTGCATGCTTTTTAGTCAACTGTGAGCGATCTACCAACATTTTGACTATGACCCCTTTTTCGTGAGCTGCAATCAGTGCTTGAGCAATCCTAGGAGAGGTAAAATAATACGCTTGTACAAGAATTTGTTGCTCCGCCTGACCAATTACCTTCTCTACGAGCCGAATGCAATCACCACCCGGTGTGAAACATACTTCAATATTCCGCTGATGATTATTAGAACAACTGTATAGTGGGTTAAAAGAAAGAGTCCCTAGAAATACTACTACTAAAAATGTTGTAAATAGGTCGAGCTTTTTTCTCGGTTGAGAAGAAAAATTGAAATTTTTATACCACATAAATTATATAAACTCTTGATTTTGATGAGAAAATAATTTTAATTAACTAAAACTCAAAAATAATTCTTATGATGAAACCTGTAATAACTGATTCTATTTGGAAAAAGTTTGAACCTTTTTTTAGTAGTGCTAAACTTAAAAGGGGCAAGGATGATAGAATGTTTTTAGAAGCTGTATGTTGGGTTATGCGTACTGGATCACCTTGGAGTAGCTTGCCCCGCGAATTTGGACCATGGAAAACGGCCTATAATAGGTATATCCGATCCATCAAGAGCGACTACCTCAAGCAGATTTTAAGCGACCTAAAGCAAATAGAAAGGACTAAGAGTTTACATAACTATAACTAGTTAATATCTGTGAGGACGAGAGAGGAAAAGAAGCGAGAATAGTGGCATTGATACGAGTAAAATTTATAAGCTAAGAACGCTCCATGCCTGATAGGATAACCGTGTGCTTAGTCTATAAATTTTAAACATACTATTAAAAAATAGAATAAAACTTTTGCAGGCTAGCGCAAGAAGCAGTTTGTTAACTAAGTAGGCAGATTTGTAAAAGAAGATGGAAGTATGCTGGATATGCCTAATTTTCTGCACTTAAATGGTTATTGGTCGTACCAAAGTTGACTGTTCTAAATACTTAACCTGTTCTTATCAGGTTATTAATTAATCCAAGTTACTAGTTAGATTTGGTGAATTTCTCCGCTGTTCACACAAATGAGTGACTCCATCGGGGTTGTCATCCCTGCATCCATCAGCTCGATTCAGGCAGCAGTAAATCCCTGATCAAGTCAGAAGCCTGTCCTCGGGATCGGTCGGCCGCCCGCCAAATTTCTTTACGCCCTTTTCGGCAAGGCGGTTTTTTAAACTTTTCCCCAGCTTTTGGTCGAGGAATAACCTCTTTATCTTTGACAAATCACAGGTCAGAATTAATGAAACATTGTACTAACAGCTTGAACTAATTAGTTGCATCGCATGTCGTATGCTTTATTTTTTAGCTAATAAGCAGGTATCTTCGGTAACTCGAACTATTTCTTCCTTAAGGATCAGTATTAGATCGTATACTCAAATATCATATAGCGTTTTACAATTGTTTAAACATATCTTCATTATCCCATGTCAGAAATAAGGTGATAACTTTTAAGAGTTACTTTGATAATTTGTGAGTATATTTGGTGTTTATAATATTATTTTTAATAGGGTTAATATTAACCTGAAAACGTATTATAATTTTTTCTATATTTTTGTTTTGGGGTATATGTCCTATTATTTGGGTTAATTGATTTGTTTTAGTTATCTTTGCAAATCGATCAATTTAATTGGTACCAATTAATAAGATTAAGTATACTTTCAATTAAATAAATGCTACATGGCGACCATACAACAATTAGTCAGAAAAGGAAGAAAGAAAATAAAGTATAAGACCAAGTCTCCTGCATTAGGAGGATGTCCACAACGTAGAGGTATTTGTACCAAGGTGACCACGATGAAGCCTAGAAAGCCTAATTCTTCTATGAAAAAAGTGGCTAAAGTGCGATTATCTAATGGTAAAGAAGTTAATGTTTATATTCCTGGAGAGGGGCACAATTTACAAGAACACTCTGCGGTCCTGATACAAGGCGGAGGGGTGCATGACTTACCAGGCATTAACTATCGTATTATACGTGGTACACTTGATACGGCAGGTGTTAATGGTCGTGTAAAAAGTAGATCCAGATATGGTGCAAAGAAAAGCAGCGGAAAGCAAGCTAGCACTAAACCAGGCAAAAAATAAATCAGTTTCATTCAATAAGATTATACTATGAGAAAAGGTAGTCCTAAAAAACGAGCTTTATTACCTGATCCTAAATATAAAGATCCACTCGTAACCAGATTTGTAAACAACTTAATGAAGGATGGTAAAAAAAATCTAGCTTATCATATATTTTATGAAGCAGTAGATATTATAAGTGATAAGACAGGCGAATCTGGGTTAGAAGTGTGGAGAAAAGCTTTAAGTAATGTTTCCCCTTCCGTAGAGGTTAAAAGAAGGCGCGTTGGAGGTGCTACCCTTCAAGTTCCTATAGAAGTGCGTCCTGATAGAAGAATATCTTTGGGTATAAAATGGCTACTTGAGCAGGCTAGATTGCGGGGAGAAAAAACGATGCAAGATAAACTAGCTTATGAGATTATGGCTGCTTCTCAAGGAGAAGGAAAGGCTGTCAAGAAAAAAGTAGACACACACAAGATGGCAGAGTCCAATAGGGCTTTCTCGCATTATAGAATTTAATTATGGCCAAAGATTTAAAATTTTTGAGAAATATTGGCATCATGGCGCACATTGATGCTGGAAAAACTACAACTACAGAACGTATTTTATACTACACAGGGCTTACCCATAAAATAGGAGAAGTACATGAAGGCGGTGCTGTGATGGATTGGATGGAACAAGAGCAAGAGCGTGGAATTACAATCACTGCGGCAGCTACTACTACTTTCTGGAAATATCCTACTACACAAGGTCAAGCTAACAAAGATACGCAGCAGTATACCATTAATATTATAGATACTCCTGGTCACGTAGACTTTACAGTAGAAGTAGAACGTTCCTTGCGTGTCTTAGATGGTGCCGTAGCACTCTTTTGTGCTGTATCTGGGGTAGAACCTCAGTCAGAAACTGTTTGGCGTCAAGCTGATAAATATAAAGTTCCTAGAATTTGTTTTGTCAATAAGATGGACCGTGCTGGTGCTGACTTTTTCAATGCAGTTTCAGAAATAAAAAGTAAACTGGGAGCCAATCCTGTGCCCTTACAAATTCCTATAGGAAGTGAAGATACTTTTAAAGGTGTTGTCGACCTAATACGTAACCAGGCTATCGTCTGGAACGAGGAGGATTTGGGCATGACTTATCAAGTCATACCTATACCTAACGACCTGAAAGAGACTGTGGAAGAATGGCGCCAAAAGCTGATGGAAAGTGTAGCCGAATATGATGATGTGCTATTGGAAAAGTTTTTTAATGATCCGAATACCATTACTCCAGAAGAGGTCATGGCGGCTATTCGTAAAGCTGTGATAGGAATGTCCATTTCGCCAGTATTATGTGGAGCATCTTTCAAAAATAAAGGAGTTCAAGCATTGCTCGATGCAGTTTGTACTTACCTACCTTCTCCATTGGATCTACCTCCTGTACAAGGAGTAAATCCAGATACAGAAGAAACAGAGACCAGGCGCCCTGATGTAAACGAGCCTTTTGCTGCGTTAGCTTTCAAGATTGCAACAGACCCTTTTGTAGGTAGGCTAGCATTTATGCGGGTTTATTCTGGCAAACTAGATGGCGGTTCTTATGTATATAATAACCGAACAGGAAAGAAGGAACGCATATCTAGGCTTATGCAGATGCATGCTAATAAACAAAATCCGATAGATAGTGTAGAAGCAGGAGATATATGTGCGGCTGTAGGCTTTAAAGATATTAGAACAGGGGATACGCTTACAGATGAAAAGTCTAAGCTTATATTAGAATCTATCACATTCCCAGACCCTGTAATCGGCTATTCGATAGAGCCTAAGAAACAGGCGGATGTAGACAAGTTGTCTATGGCTATTTCAAAATTAGTGGAAGAAGATCCGACCTTACACATTGAAACCAATGAGGAGACTGGACAAACTGTTATGAAAGGAATGGGTGAGTTACATCTGGAAATTATTATTGATCGCCTTAGAAGAGAATTTAAGTTAGAGATCAACCAAGGTGCACCCCAGGTAGCTTATAAAGAAGCCCTCACCAGTACGGTAGAACATAAAGAGGTCTACAAAAAACAAACAGGTGGTAGGGGTAAGTTTGCAGATATTGTATTTGAACTAGGACCTCGGTCAGATAATCAATTGGGGTTAGAATTTGTTAATGAAATTGTAGGGGGCGCTATTCCTAGAGAATTTATACCTGCTATACAGAAAGGATTTACTGCTGCCATGACCAATGGACCATTGGCGAATTATCCAGTAGAATCTATGAAGGTAAAGCTCATACATGGTTCATTCCATGAAGTAGACTCAGATTCTCTTTCTTTTGAGCTGGCAGCTCGTATTGGATTTAAAGAAGCAGCTAAAAAAGCTAGCCCTGTGCTGATGGAGCCTATTATGGCCGTGGAAGTAACCACACCAGATGAGTTTACAGGACCTGTAACTGGTGATTTGAACAAACGCAGAGGAGTTATGCGCAGCATGGATGCAAAGGGAAATACTCAGATTGTCAAAGCAGATGTCCCTTTATCAGAGCTATTCGGATATGTGACTGATTTACGTACCATTACGTCAGGTCGAGCAGCAGCTTCATTAACTTTTTCTCATTATGAACCAGTTCCTAAGCAACTAGCAGATAGCATTATAGAAAAAATAAAAGGAACAGCAAATAAGTAATAGTAATAAATATGGCCCAAAAAATTCGTATAAAATTAAAATCCTACGACTACAACTTAATTGATAAATCGGCTGCCAAAATAGTGCAAGCTGTTAAAAACACGAAAGCAGTTGTCAGTGGACCTATACCTCTGCCTAGCAAAAAGGAGATATATACGGTCTTACGTTCTCCACATGTTTATAAAGAATCTAGGGAACAATTTCAATTATGTACGTATAAAAGGCTGATAGATATCTATTCCAATAGTTCTAAAACGATAGATGCATTAATGAAGTTGGAATTGCCTAGTGGAGTAGAAGTATCTATAAAAGCATAATAATTAACTAAGCGAATTTTAATGAGCCATATCTGAAGAATATTCAGATTAGTGGCTCATTTTTTATTAGACCTATTCCAAAACCGTCGCCTTGAGTCCCCTGAGTTTATCAGTAATTGGTTCTTCATATTTATTTACTCATGTTACGCAATTGAGTTAGAGACCAGGCAAATTTATCACTTGTTAAGTCATGAAATAATATCTTTCTAATTGAACCTTATTTCTTTGAATCAAGTTTCGCCTGCAGCGGGCGTTACTTTTTGCCAACCATACAAAAAGTAACCAAAAAAATCTCCGCTGTGCATAAAAAGGCTAAAATTTTCACCCTCCACGATTTAGCGGCCATACCTGCGAAAACACCCCAACACTGCATATCCTCTGATCTCCGGCCTGACCGCTCCTCCCTGCAAATTTTTTAACGCCTTTTTATACAAGGCGGTTTTTTTACGTTTACCTAACCCTTTTTGATAGTATAGTTCTTGGATCCTTTGAAGGGACAAACTTAATTTACTCATTCAACCTCTTTTTGCGTAAGGTGAGTTATTTACTAAAGTAAACTCCAGTTTCTCACAAATTCCTTCTTGCCCAGAGAACCCAATTCTTGGTTTCAGAAGAGGTCTTTTTGTATTTTGTGAAAAACGAGGAGACTGTAAAATGGTTTAAGATTCATTTGTTAATTTTTGCCTATTACTTAAGTGCTTTCCTATGTAGAAAAAATTACCATGCTGCAAAAGTGTAAGAATGGTGAAACATCTAAAAAAGGTATTATAAAGATTATTCAAACATATAAGCTAATGCATAAACACCTTCCATTTAGTACGATTACACAGGTAGATAACCTTGATAAAACAGCACAAGAGCTTATCGAATATGCAGCATCGTGTAAAATATGGCTATTTACAGGAAAATTAGGAGCAGGTAAAACTACCTTGATCAAAGCTATCTGTAAACAACTAGGTGTCATGGACCATGTAAGTAGTCCTACTTTTTCACTAATCAATACGTATCATTTAACTTCTGAAAAACTAGTTTATCACATGGATGCGTATAGATTAAGAAATGAGGAGGAAGCGATTGACATGGACTATCCCTATTATTTTGAGACAGGTGCTTATTGTTTTATAGAGTGGCCTGATAAAATATGCTTAGATATTCCTACTCCACACATCAGTATTCAAATAAGCCCTTACAACGACAATCAACATAGAAAATTATCTGCCACTTGGGTTGATTAAGTAGATAAACTTTCTCATTTTTAATAGTGTTGTTTAAAGTGGTGTCAGGACTGAGGTCCTGACACGTTGCTGAGCTCTACTTTTATTTCTTCTGACCCAACACTTTCAAACTAATTTTTTCCAATTCTATTGATATACCCTCTAAACCTAAGCTCTTTGCTAGTGGTACAAAGAAACTCAACGTTTCATTTGCTATGTTTTTTCGCTTGGCTAAAGAGGAATGACCCTCAATAGTACGCATATTATGGAGTCTGTCTGCTATTTTTACAAAGGCAGCGCGTTTATCTTCATAATTTATCAAACGGTGAAGGTTCTCGTGTTCTTCCAAACTTACTCTTCGTAGGTTGTCTTCTAAATTGGTTACTTTTTTTACAATAAAAGCTACCTGCTCTCCAAACATATTTTTGATTTGTATCAAGGATAAACTTGTATCTTCTACTGTATCATGGAGTAAAGCTGCTACTACTGCATCCTGATCTTTACAGTATCCTAATAAAATTAAAGCTACCTGGATAGGATGGGTAAAAAATGGTTCTCCGGATTTCCTTTTTACCCCTGCATGGTATTTCTTGATCGTATCCAGTGCTTTGGTTACAATCTCAATATCTAATTTTTCATTCTTTGTTTTATCTAAAAGTTCTTTCTCCAATTGTATAGCAAGCGGATGCTTTAATTCTTCTGGATCTGCCATAGTGGGCGCTCTCAAAAGTTCCATCACTTTACCTCTTATTTCTCTTACATTCAGTGGAAGTACATACACTTGGGTATGCTCATTATCTAGTTCCGCATAACCATAATGCGCATGGATGATACGGGTATTTTCTATTAATTTCCCTTTTCTGATGTGACCCCTAAGAGATAATTGGTCTATCATATAGATATCTTTTTTTGTAGCAGTAAATTTTTCCGTAGTAATGGTGAATTTTAGAGCTGCTAGTTGCCTTGTATAATCTTTGATATGTTCTACCTGATGACCTAACTGGGCATCTTCTACTACAACTGTAATAGGTTGGTTAGAAGGATTATGTTTGTGTACATATAAAATACCATTTACTAATAGTTGTTTTAGCTTTATTACATCGCCATTAATTTCCTCTTCTTTCGTATTCTTTTTAGTTATAATCTTAGGAATTAAGTCAAATTCTGTAAGGTTGATAATTTCTTTAACTTCCAATAAGAGGTCTTCCAAATTAATTTTAGTTACTTCTAAGCGTATATAATCAGTCATTCGGTAAATAATCTGCTGCAGGTAAGCAGCTGTGGTATGATCAAATAGTGCTTTTTCATCTTCATTAAGTTCTTTTAAAACTTCTTCTCTATAGCCTAAAATTTCAGCTAATTCATTATTCTTTTCTTCGTATAAACACTCTAGGTAATTACTTTTACTTTGTAGACTCTTTTTTTCTTGCTTGAACCTAAATAATGCTATCAATAAACTACTAAATAGAAGTAATCCATAGCTAAAATGAAAAGAAATAGGTATTGCTTGATTAGGTGAGATGTCTTGGCCTGTAACCCATTTAAATACCAATGCAGCAATGACTATCCCAGCTATAGCCAATGTGAGCGCTAATGGCAAATAGGTGAATAAAGCAATCATTACTAAGCTTAGCATAAAGATTAAAACTTGATTTGGCTGGAACCCACTCATAATCACAACCATTCCTCCTACAAAAAAGAGCGTATAAAAGATCAGCAAAGGCCATATCCATGCTAGAAATCGCTTGTTTTTTAGTGGAGCTGGCCAAATTTGAAAGCCCAATAAGCTTGTGGTAATCACAAGTACTGAATATTGGATAGTTCTATAAAGTGTTAGATACTGTTGCTCGATATGATGTGGTAAGTGGTATAGCGAGACATACGTAGCAGTAAGAAGATAAAAGGCTAACAAAGGATAATAATATTCTTGATCAGGTAGGTTTTTTTCGAGATAAGCTAGGGGTTTAATAGATTTTAACTGAGTCCATCGATCCTTCCAAGTAGTTGGATAAGCTTGATGTATATCCATCAGCCCTACTTCTACTTCTTGTTTGATCCACCCTCCTTTTTCCTTGAGCAAGTAGTGGCTACCTAATAGGAAAATGAGATTAGTAAATATACCAGGAAAAAAGCTATTAATATCTTTAAAATAAAGTAATAGGAAAGCGGTCATAACAAAACCAGCTCCTATGCCAATAAAAATAACGCGTTTGCTCGTACGAAAGCCGAAAATCGTAAGTAGCATAGGTACTACGATAATAGGTGTGTAAAAATTAGCAGAGAATAGCAAGATCTGCAAGATATTTTGGGTGGATAGGGTTAGTAGTATGGCAAAAAATCCTATTACAAAAGTACTTATAGCAGCTATGCGTACAGAAGCTTTCTTAGTAATTTTTAAAGGGGGAAGAATATCATTAGCAACCAAAACAGAGCAAGAATTGAGCCCAGAGTCTGCAGTAGACATCGCTAAGGCAATAACGCCTACTCCTAAGAACCCTTTCAGGCCCGTATACGTATATTTCTCAATCATATAGCTAACTACCTGACTCGTAGTGAGGTCAGAATTAGCCGTTAAAAGCAAGATGGCTATCCAAACTATAAATAACCATATTAAAAGCAGTAGCCCTGCGGAATAAGCAATAGAACGTTTTATTTGCCCAATATCTCTTGCCATGGCCATGCGTTGAAATACTGTTGGATCCAAACTAGGTACCATAAAATAACATATCAAAGCGAGGGTACTCATAAGCCGGGGATTCCAGCTTACTACGTATTTCAAACCAAAATTATGGTTGGTTGTGAGGGTATGTACTACCTGCCCGTGATTTGGGATATGTTGCCAAATAACCAAAGCTAGTGCAGGTAACAAGGTGCCAAAAGTAATAAACTGGATGACATCTGTAAATGTAACAGATTTAATGCCTCCAAACGCTGAATAAATAATAATAATGGCAGCAGCAATGATCGTAACCCAGGGCCCTTGGTAGTTAAATAAGATAGATAAAATTTTAGAAATCACTTTAAACTGAACAGCTATAAAGCCTATCTTCGACAGCACTGCACTTACAGCAGCAACAAACTGTACCCCTTTACCATAAATGCTGCTCATGGCATCGGCCATAGAAACATGGTTTAGCAAAGTTCCCATGCGGGGTCCTATGATATACCCAATAACTAGCCAAGAAAAGGTACTTCCCACTATGACTGGTATCACAAAGTACAGTCCATTGCTATACGTTTGTTCTATACCACCGAAAAACATGCTACCAGAAGCCCAGGTAGCTACAATGGTAGCAGTAAGCATTGCCGTAGAGAAATTCTTATTGCCAATGGCATATTCTTTAAAAGATTGTTTCTTACCACGGTACTTGATTCCTATAATGAGGTTAAAAAGCAAGAAAACAATAAAAATGATTATATCTATCATAGCTGTAAAATAAAGTGATGTATTTTAATAAAACATTTTATAATTTCTTCATTAGGCTTCTTGCAGAATCTTCGTCTTTAGCCCTCTGAGTTCGTCAGAAATTTGCTCAAAATCCTCATTTACCCCAGTAAACTCCGGTTTCTCACAAATTTCTTCCTGCTCAGAGAAATAAATTCTTGATTCTGCAAGAAGTCTATTATCATATAGGTTTAGTATTTACATTTGACCCTAGTAATCCCCAATTTATATTTGTTCTTAAAAGTATGGGCTGAAAATTCACTTATATTTTTAATTTCATGGTTACTATTCTAGACTGTATTTCATATAGCGTCCTATAAATTTCGCGTTTCAGGAATATATCCCATAAGGATGTTGACTTGCTAAGGGCTTAGCTTGAATTGATCAGTAAGTCGCCTATAAAATTTATTATTCAAGTTCTTAAATTCTAAGAACATGTTTAGATGGGTTTATCTTTGGTTAGCTCTATAACAAAAACTTATCATAAGTATAAAAGATGGACGTAGTATAATAAAATTCTTACAAAGAATCAATTTTGGTAGTAAGAGTAAGAGAAGGAAGGATATGAGAAGTTACGTCAAATCTAAGTACTAGACCACCCCTCTATAATAGTTTGAAGTTTTATAATTTTGTAGCTTTATAGGAGACTATATGAATAAGCGGTAAATTGAACCCCTTGAGTATTTAGCTGATCTATGAATAAGTATCTTAAAAAAAGATGTCTATTACATCTAAGCATGTTGCAAAGCATTGGTATAATATGCTTGTTACTTGTACATGCTTGCGACTGCACCAATTCTAACCAAGCGCAACCTCATACAGATAATTTACCTGAGCATAACACTCCAGTAACAGGGCGCATACACATGCAAGTTACACCCACTAAGCTGAGAGGAGAAGAAAAACAAGTACAAATAATCTTTACTATTCCAGACGATATGTCTGTAAGTAAATTCAAGAATTGTAAGTTAAAAGGTACATATGCCCCAGCTACTCCTACAAGCTTTAATGAAATATCTTATGTGGATGCTACAGGTACGCCTAGAACTCAGGCCCATATAAATGAAAAATTAAGTCATTTTATTACTGATATACCATCAACAGGGAGTAAATCGTATACGCTGCTTTTTACACTTAAACCTGCTTCAGAAGCTATTCATCTAGTAATAAATTTTGAGCTCTTTGATAATGAAGATAAGTTTCTTTTAAGGGACCAAGCAACTTGGAAAGACGAAGCTCTTAATTTGGAAATTGAGTTACAAGGTAAATCTAAACTTATTGAAGATGAGCGAGATTTTAGTTTAAAAATAACGAATACCGGACCTAAAAGTACAGTATCTAATCAGTTAAAATTAATGATAACTAGGATAAATGGACAAGATGCTACTGTAGGTATAGATGATCAAAATAATCGACTTCAAGAAATAGATTTAGAGGAACTACAAGTAAATGCTAGCATCACTAAGAAGTTCAAGATATATCCCAACAGTGATACAAAGGCAGCGTTCTCATTTCAGTTGATGTATATAGGAGAACCAGAGAAGGATCCTATACCTATAGCTTGGCAGGAATCTTGGCTAGAAATTAGCCAACTTTACTATTGCAGGGGAACTAACCAAGTTTTTTATCAGGTATCTAACCATGGATCCTTAGAAAAGGATGCTGTCGAACTAGTTTACAAAAACTTGAGTAATAATCGAGTTACGCTTGCTAGTTTGACTGATCAATCTATAGCTCTAGGAAATTTAGGAAGTTTATCTCATCCTTATTCAGGATTGCAGGTGAATTTTAATGGAGAAGCTGGTGCAGAATTTGAATTTAAATTAATGGATAAGGGTAAAGTAGTAGAGACAAAGACGATTAATTTAAAAAACATTAAACTTCGTATGGAAGGTATACGAGATGGGCAAGAGTTTCGTGGTCAAAGTCAGCTTAAGTTTTATGTCAAAAACATGAGTAGTTTCCCCGTGGATGTAGAAGATATATATATCCAGTGTACGAGTAGTAATGGGGTTAGTTTTAAGTGGCACAACAACCAGGATGTAAATATTGCTGCTAGCTTAGCGTCTTATGCAGGTAAAAAAATAGTACAGGCCGGAGAGAAACTACCACTTCAATTAGAATTACAAGATGCGCATGGCCAAATTGATTCAAGTATTATTTTGGAATTACAGGAACGTTGTGGCAACCAGATTAGCGTATTGACTGAAACTGCTTTAAATTGGAGAAATTAATTGTACGTAATAATTAATGCATCTACAACAAGACAATAGCACCCATTTAGTTATTATGGCTGGGGGAAGTGGTCAACGTTTTTGGCCCTTGAGCACAAAGAAATTGCCCAAGCAATTTCATGATTTTTTGGGTACCGGTAAGACGTTTTTGCAAGCAACAGTGGAAAGATTTAGAGTTGTCATTCCTCAGGATCGAATATGGGTAGTCACGCACGTTGATTATGTATCCATAGTTAAAAAGCAACTTCCATGGATCAACGAACAACAAATTTTAGGTGAACCGATCTCTAAAAATACAGCACCTTGCATCGCCTATGCTTGTAGTAAAATAAGTAGGTTAAATCCAGAAGCTACATTGATTGTTACGCCTGCTGACCATCATATTCAAAACGAAGCATTATTTATACAAACCATTCAGCAGGCCTTACATGCTAGTATCTCATCTTACTCCATAACCCTATTAGGCATGTTACCTAAAAGTCCTGAAACAGGATATGGTTATATTGCTTATAATCCAGAACAAAAAGGACCTCTTAAAGAAGTAATTAGTTTTGTTGAAAAACCCCCTAAAAGTCAGGCCCAGCAATACATACAACAGGATAATTATGTTTGGAATACAGGTGTTTTTATTGGGAAAATAGGTGCATTTATAAAAAATTTTCAAACCTATTTACCAGATGTTTGGGATACTTTTGTATACCAGGATAATTGTTCAAGCTTAAATAAGAGCAAAGCAAAAACTTCACTGGCTAATTTGTATAAATTGCTGCCTAGCATATCTTTTGACCAGGGGATCTTAGAAAAAGCAAAAGAACTATACGTGATATGTCAAGATTTTGGTTGGACCGATCTAGGTACTTGGCAGGCATTATATCAACATGTAGCTAAAGACAAACAAGGGAATGCTTGCCAAGGGCAAGTGGTTACTTTAGCAACCAAAAATTGCTTCATAAAAGGTAATAATCAGCAACTGATAGCTGTTTATGGACTTGATAACTTGGTTATTGTGCAGCACAATGAGGTACTTGTAATTTGTCCACAAGATGAAGTACAGAATTTGAAGCAGCTTGTGAGCAAACTAGAAGATGAGGGGTATGAAAAGTATGTATGATTATAACAACTAGTACAGCGTTTCATGAATACTAAATGTTTGGTCTCATGATTTAGCGTAGACGGTTTCCTATACCGAAAAGGCTATATCAGACATAATATGAATAGTTGTTTCCGCTGTTGATTGTTTTTCCATAAAAAAAGATTTGCATATGTGTTAGCTAGCAACTAATATATAGTCATAACTTTTAGATTATATAAAATATGCAAAGGAATTACAAATTGAATCAAAGGCTACTAGCCTCTGTATTACTTGTAAGTTTATTTTTACAAAGCTGCTTGAATTCACCTATTTTTCCTATAAGCACAAATGATAGCCAGCAAGCATCTCATGAACAAGATTCTATTAGAGAACAACGATTAGAAACAAATTCACTTGAGCATGAAGTAACCCTTTATGGCGCTAGCCATCCCTCAGCAAGCAAGAACTTAATAGTAACCAAAGACAAGTTACAAATTGACCAACTTGCAAAAACTACAACAGGTTCTAATATACAACAGTCTTCCACTCTTAGTAGTACTAAGCGTAGATCAGATAATCCAACTGTTAAAAAATCCGTCCAAGACAAAAGAACTAAAACAACTATTAGTGCCGATATTAACCAGCGTAGCCCTGTCAAAACACAATTGAGTAAGGAATCAATATGGAAATTTAAAACTCGGCAGGGTCAGCAAGTAAAAATTTATCAACAGAGAGAGAAATACCAAGCAAAAGTAACAGAAAAGATAGGGAAATTTACAAGGAAGCCGCAATTGTTGCCTGTTTATTTTGAGCCAGGCATAGATTTAGAACAGTTAACTATTTTACCACAGTCAATACAAGAGCAATATATTCATGTTATTTTACCTAAATCTAATACACAGCAAGCTAAGTATGTGTATGTAGGTAAGAAAGGATTATTAGGTGGAGGAAATAATAGTGGTAAAGAGAAAACAAGTAAAGAAGAAGGCGAACAGGAAAAGAAAAAAGAGGTTGAAGGAAAATTGGAAGACTTCTTTCGCCTAGGAAAAAATGCTTATGACTTCTTTAATGAGGGATATGATGAATATTTAGAAATAGCAATAGAGTATTTAACTAAAGCAGCAGAGCAAGGACATGAAGAAGCTAGGGTTATATTGCAAAAAATGATTCCAGGTGATCAACCTCTAAGACTAGAAAAGAAGCTTGAAGAAAAAGAACCTGAGGGTAGAACTAGCCCGGGTACCTATGATCAAACCTATGAAACAGTTATATTAGAACAACCAAATGAAGGCAATCTAAGTAAAAGGTATTATAAGGAAGATGGTGACGGTCAAAAAGATAGGGAAAAAGAGAAAGAAACTGAAAAAGAGGAGATTGTTAAAGAGAGTATAAAAGAATTAAGGGAATATGCACAAAATGGAAACGTTGAAGCCCAATTTAGGCTGGGTAAAAGAGCTTATAAAACTTGGCAGGATCGACCTACGGAAAGAACAGCTGACGAAGCAAAAAAGTGGCTAACTAAAGCAGCAGCCCAAGGACATCAACGAGCCGGGGATTTATTAGCAAAATTTGATAAGAACTATTCCCTTCAAAGAAATAGCAATACAGCAGGGGTAGGAAAGAAAAAGGAAAAAGAAAAATGTTCAGATGAAGAATTGTTGGTATCCTCCTTAGGAATAGAAGAATTTGTTGAATGGCCAACCCAATCCCAACAACAAACTCCTTATACATACAATGAGGCTCTTATAGCCTTACAAAGCAACAGTCCTCAAGCTAAGGTTATAGATCTACGACAAGAACAATTGACCAAAGAGCAGCTTGAAGACCTTAAGCAAGCAATAGATGATAATTTTGTTGTGGGGTATATTGAATGGGGAGAGATTCCAGCCAATTGTCAAGAACTAAAAGAGCAAATTGAAAAAAAATTAGTAGATAACATATGTAACTATACATATCATCCAAATGATTATATACATGGACTACTATCTAGCCATTCTTATGATGAACCTAAAGTAGACGATCAAATAGACCTTACGGATGTAGCTCGAAAATTAGGCCATGAGCTACCAACTAGTATATGGAAAGTAGAACAAGTGCAGGATGACAGCAAGGACTCAGGTTTTTATAGTGCTTTATATATAAACGACAAGACTCACCAAGCTGTATTAGCTTTTCAAGGTACATACCCAGACATCAAAAAGCCAGATCGTGTCATTAAAGACCTTATTATTGAAGATATGCAAGGAGTGTTGGGGAATGCTGTTACAAGACAGCAAAAATTGACATATGTAGCAACAAAAGATGCTGTGGAGTATGTAAAGAAAGAAGGGTTTAATTTGTCTATTACAGGACATTCTTTAGGGGCTTACTTAGCAGAGTTAGGTGTAGCATTTTGTTATCGTAATTTTGATTATAGAGAAGTAAAGGGTATTGTTTTTGATAGTCCAGGGACGGACAGAAAACTGAATACTTTTCAGTCAAATGTGATTAATCCAAGTACTAAATTAGAGATAGAAAATTTACCGATAATAGCATATCTCTCTGCTCCTAATTTTGTAAACTCTTGTAATGGACATCCAGGAGAAGTATATAGAGTACATCCTAAGCTGGAAGGTTCGGATTGGTTAAGTAAATATGTAGGTATGGCACAAAATTTACCGCTAGTTAGTCCACTAATTCAGATGGGAAATAAAAGCTCAATAGCCCTCTTAGGTCACAGTTTAGTTATTATACTTGGTGAATTTGATGCTACTACAGGCAAGCCCAAAGAATATGTGCGCGTAAAAGATTGGCCAAAACTAAGTACAGATAATATAGAGCATGTAGGTAAGCAAAGCAAATTAAATATTTTATTAAAACCATATCTAGGAGATGTAAGTGCGGCAACTAGCAGTATGGTTAGTGTATTAAGAGATTTGCCTAATTTGATCTCAGGTGAAAAACAATATTGGACTACATTAACGTACTTAGATGAAAGTTATAAAGAAAAGCCTTTAGGATCTGAGGATGAATTTGAACGTAGTTATGTAGGCCATTATCAAATAAGTCCAATAAGTATTGATGTACATCCTTTACAGATGGACGGATATGAAAGTATAGACGGGTTTTTGCATGCATTGTGGGAGGAGAGAGAAGAAATATGCGAATTACAAACCAATGATATAACCGGAATTGTCTTAAGAAATATTTTACAAGATTATACTATTGAAGTTATAGCAGGTAAACCATGCTTATTATTGAAACAAAATCCCAGACAGATACACATCTTACGTGACAAAATGCAAAGAGCAAAAGATGTATTGACATCGACTCGCATAAAGGAAACACTCAAACATAGTAGAAAACAAGCATTTGCTAATTATATGATACAATGCTATAGCAAGCAACTTGAAGAAGCGCATACCAAAGTGCTTCCCAAACTTCACAGTTATATAGCTTTAGCTAAGTTACGGCATTATGTGGCTAGGGAGTATGAACAGCAAAAGTTGGCCCGAAAATTAAAGAAAAAGGGAATATGTGTGGTATATGGTTATGGAGGCGTAGGCAAGAGTACGCTAGTAGCCCATTATGGACATGAACAAAAATCCAAGAAAACTGTATGGTGGATATCAGCAGAGACCTGGGATAAACTAATAAGGAGTTGTGAAAATATAGCCCAAGAGTTAGGCATCAATTATCAGGCACTGGTGCAAGAATTTAAAGAAGATTCTAGTAAATATTTACCAGAATTAGCCAGAAAAGTCTACCATGCTTTAGAAGATCGTGGGCAACCTACTTTGATAATTTTAGATAATGCGCCCAATTCAACTTTAATAACTGAGTGTTTAAGTAATAAACCTGATTTGGTACAAGTGATTATTACTACTCGAGACAAAAGAGGTTTTGCAGATTACAGTAAAATTCAATTAGGTCCTTTTACTGTAGAAGAAGGTAAAAAATACGTTCAGCAAAGGCTACAGTCGCTTAAACCTAGTGAAAAAGATGTAGAAATTTTAATAAATGAGATAGGATTAGTACCTCAGAAATTAGATTTAGCTACAGGTTATATCCGGGAAATACCACTCATGGATATACAAAAGTATCTTCAAAAACTAGAAGAACTTAAGGAGAAAGGCAGAAGAGAAGCAGGAAAGCTTAGATTACCGGAAGCTAATTTGGGATTAGAGAGTCTTGAGCCGCAAGCTCAGCTTTTAATGCGCTATGGTGTTTATTTAGATCCAGACTTTATTTCTTTGCCATTGATAACCAAAGTATTGGGTATCAGTGATGGAGAAGAGCTGGACGCTATACTGTCCCCATTAGAAAAGCTATCTTTAATAACGATTGTCAATCTTCCCAGACAAGTAGGTATCCAGATACATCGAGAAATACAAACAACATGTAAAGCGTATCAAGATTGGAAAGGAGAAAATAAAGCATCAGAACATGATTTAATAGAAAATTTGGTACAAGTATTAGCTACGCTTATGCCTAACGTAGATAGAGTACCCGATATTACGTGGGATCAAGCAAGGCTATACGCTCCCCATATAGCTTCTGTCATAGCATATGCAACGGGAGAGGAAATGATTAACTTAGAATTAGCTAAGTTGCTGGTTCGTATAGGAAATTATAATGAACATGTAGTCCACAATTACAAGCAAGCCTTATCTAATTATCAGCAAGCCTTTAAAATGAGGAAAGATTTGTATGAGGGTAATCATTCGGATATAGCTAATTCGCTCAATAGTATAGGAAAAGTTTATTATGGTTTAGGCCAGCGCCAAGACGCATTAAACTATTATGAGAAAGCCCTTAAAATGTTGGAAGATTTGTATGATGGTAATCATCTTAGTATAGCTTCTTCATTTAATAATATAGGAGCTGTTTATTATGCTTTAGGCCAAAACAAAGACGCATTAAACTATTATGAGAAAGCCCTTAAAATGTTGGAAGATTTGTATGATGGTAATCATTCGAGTATAGCTTCTTCGCTTAATAATATAGGAGTTGTTTATAACCATTTAGGCCAAAACAAAGAAGCATTAAACTATTATGAGAAAACCCTTAAAATGTGGGAAGCTGTATATGAGGGTAATCATCCGGATATAGCTTCTTCACTTAATAATATAGGAAATGTTTATTATGCTTTAGACCAAAACAAAGAAGCATTAAACTATTATAAGAGAGCCCTTAAAATGTGGGAAGCTGTATATGAGGGTAATCATCCGGATATAGCTACTTCACTCAATAATATAGGAATTGTTTATAACAGTTTAGGCGATCATCAAGAAGCATTAAACTATCATGAGAAAGCTCTTAAAATGAGGGAAGATTTGTATGAAGGTAATCATCCGAATATAGCTACTTCACTCAATAATATAGGAATTGTTTATTCTGATTTAGGCCAAAAGCAAGAAGCATTAAAGTATTATGAGAAAGCCTTTAAAATGAGGGAAGATTTGTATGAGGGTAATCATCCGGATATAGCTTCTTCATTCAATAATATAGGAGCTGTTTATTCTGATTTAGGCCAAAACAAAGATGCATTAAACTATTATGAGAAAGCCCTTAAAATGAGGGAAGATTTGTATGAGGGTAATCATCCGAGTATAGCTACTTCACTTAATAATATAGGAAATGTTTATTATGCTTTAGGCCAAAAACAAGAAGCATTAAACTATCATGAGAAAGCCCTTAAAATGTGGGAAGATTTGTATAAGGGTAATGATTCGAAGATAAAGTTACTAAAGAATAAAATAGCAAGTCTTAAAAAAGAGCAGGAAGAAGAACAAAATCACATGCAGAAGGCTGGATGTATAATATCCTAAACAAATTTTGCTAGCCCTTTCGTGGAACGAAAGGGCTAGTGTTAACTTAATAATCATTCAAAATCTATTATTTTAATATTTAAATAAAGGATTTGTATAACAAAACTAGCAAGATGTTAAATGGTCGATTTACTCTACTCGCTACTTTGCTCCACTTATTAGTAAAGTGTTGTTCGCCTCGTCGATCACTTCGTTGCTAAAACTTTTTAGGTAGGTCTGGGTGATCTGTTCTCTTTTATGTCCGAGCGCTTCACTAATCACACCTGTCGATACCCCACTTTGTTTTAGTACGGTCGCATAGGTATGCTGCCGTGCTACATACGTAGTCAGGTGAACAGATATTCCCACCTGCTTGGCTAATTCTTTTAAGCCCTAACTTCCTACTATATATACGTAATGGTTTATAAAAAGCATACCAAGTACTTCCTAAGT
>MKUM01000035.1 GCA_001897825.1 Candidatus Amoebophilus sp. 36-38 | reverse complement strand
GTATAGCTGGGCTTGGTGGGTAGTCATTGCGAGGCAACGCCGAAGCAATCCATAAATGGAACATGATCTATCTAATTCTAATTGATATACGTTTTTCAATATACCTATCAATAGATTGGCCCACCCACTCTGTGGGCTCACAAAGACATAAAGGAGAATTTATATAGCCTTCTTACCTTTGCCTAAATGAGTGGCTGATTGCCTAAGTTTTTAATGCCATGATCGAGCTAGAACTAATAGCTCATATATTACTAATATCCAGTAAGTAAATTATAATGAAGCACCCTACTATTTACATAATGGCTAGTAAGAAAAACGGCACTATTTATACCGGTGTTACTTCTAGCCTAATAAGAAGAGCATATGAACATAAAGAAGCGCTTCAAAAAGGCTTTACCAAAAAATATGGATGTAAACTGCTAGTTTATTATGAGTTTTGTCCAAATATGATTGTTGCTATTACTCGAGAAAAACAATTGAAGTCTGGTTCTAGAAAAAAGAAAATCGATTTAATACAAAGTATTAATCCCAACTGGAAGGATTTATACGAAGAACTTTTTTGATTGGATGGCCAATGGGTGACGTTACTGCGAGTGCAACGAAGAACTTGTGGACAGTCATTGCGAGGCGACGCCGAAGCAATCCAGGTTTGCATATGCCTGATTTAATAAGTAGAGGCTTTTCTATTTCTTTAAATGGATAGCCACGCCTACTCCGTGGGCTCGCTATGACGGAAGGGGAGACCGATAACTTTCATTGCAAGCATCAGCGAAGTAATCCAGAAACCAAGCAAGAATGTCTAACTAAATAGTCTATACATCTTGGTGTATAAGCAACATTATCCTTTTCTTGTAGGTCTAAACCACCCCCCGATTCTTCTCCAAAGTATATGGTAAGCATCCCCTTCGAGTATACGTGTATCCTTTTGGGCGTGCCTCAAGAAAAATAGGCCAAACGGAATTAAAACCATGTTAGGTGCCCAGGCTCCAAGTAAGGGGCCTATCAGATCTGCTTTAGCCCATTTTGTGCCAAACATATCAGCCATATAGTAAATTAGAATAAATGCGGTAGATATGAGCAGCGGTACACCAAGCCCCCCTTTTTTAATCAGTGAACCTAGAGAAGCACCGATCAAGAGCATGATAACGCAACCTAAAGCATATGCAGCACGTTTGTGTTTTTCAATCTGAAATTCCCTTAGATCCTTACTGATCGAATTAATTTTATTTACTTGTGGTTGTAATTTATATTTCAGGTCCCTAGCTTGGGCCAATGCTTTTTGAATAATTTGACGGCGATTAGGATATTGATCTAGTTCATGGGTTATAGGTAGCTTCTTTTGAGGCACTTCATGTACTTCTGCGCTTGCTGTCGAATGGTTCAGGTCGATTGTTGGTAAGAATTCTGTCGTTGAATCTATGAGGTTATCTGTAGCCGTGGTACTTTCCGTAGAAGCTGCTTCAGTAATATGAATTACACTATCAATAACAGGTAGGTGATAATGTTGTCGAAAACTTTCTAATATTTCTTGTTGGTTATTTCTAATCTTCTGTTTCTTTTTTGAGATGTCTTCAATAAGCTGTCGGTTCGTTTTGGTATTATGATGATAAGCAAATAGCTTTTCACTAGTCCGAGTCAGCTTAAGTTCATCTAAATCAATTAATATTTTTTGAGATTGAAAGGAAGCTCTATAAAACTGTGGTATGAGTGGTTTGTCAGGAGTTGATGTAGCTTTCTCCTTGTTTTTTTCTGGTAATTCTTCTATATAATTATGCCCATCGAAAAGCTCTATAACCAAATACTGCTCTCCTTGTGTCGTTGTTAATTTCCCGGAGTTTGCAGTAGTCAGATGCACATTGCCTTTGTTTTTAGTATGATCATAAATAATGATATCTTCTAACGTCTTTTCGTCGGGTAATTTTTTTTGTACGAGGATGCTGTAGTCAGGAATCCCATTATAAAACACCCCTTCTTTGATTGCTATAGAAGGTTTCTTTTTTCGTAGATCCCACAATAAAGTATAAGCTTTCACATTTACTTTCGGAACCAGGTATCCATTAGAAAAATATAGAAAAAAGCTGATTAAACAGATTAAGAGAAACAGTGGCCTCAGTACGCGGATAAATGGAATGCCGGCACTCTTGAGTGCCGTTAGCTCCAATTGCTCTCCCAAGCTTCCAAATATCATGAGCGATGCTACCAACGTAGCTAATGGAAATGCCAGGGGCGTCGCATTGATACCAAAGTAGAGAAAAAGCTGGAGATAAATCCAGAACCCTAGATCTTTACCTATTAATTCATCAAAATATATCAAGAAAAACTGCATCAGCATAATGAATACAGTTACTAAGAGGATGAGCGTAAATAGCCTGATGAAAGGTAATAAAACTATTTTGTCTGTTGTCTTTGTGAGTAGCATTTATCTAAAAGCTAATGGATAGTTGATTGAAAAGATAAATTTGTAAATAATTATTCAGATAATAGTTAAAGTTTATTCTAAAATTCGTAATATAGCCCCTTGTCAGGCGAGGTAGCTCAGATGGTTAGAGCGTCGGATTCATAACCCGGAGGTCGGGGGTTCGATTCCCCTCCTCGCCACTACCTGCTTACAAATATAGCAGACTTCTGTTGCTATGCGCATTGATATCCTAACTTGTTTACCTAAATTACTCGAAAGCCCATTTGCGCATTCCATTTTGCGACGGGCCATCGAACGAGATTTACTCAATGTGCACATTCATGATCTTCGCGATTATTCTACAGACAAGCATAGAAAAGTAGATGACTATCCTTATGGGGGTGGAGCTGGGATGGTACTTGCTATCACACCGATTGCCAGATGTATAGCCAAGCTAAAACAAGAAGTCGACTATCAGGAGATTATATACATGGCGCCTGATGGCGAGCCGCTTACCCAGCAACTTGCCAATCAGCTCTCCTTGCACCAAAACTTGCTCATTTTATGTGGGCATTACAAGGGAGTAGATGAGCGAGTAAGACAACATTTGGTAACACGTTCGGTTAGCATTGGCGATTATGTGCTATCAGGAGGGGAATTGGCGGCGGCTGTATTGGTGGATGTAGTTGCCAGGCTTTTGCCAGGTGTCTTATCGGATGAGACTTCCGCCCTGACCGATTCTTTTCAAGATGATCTAGTAGCTCCCCCGGTATATACGAGACCCTACAATTTTGAGGGGATGTGCGTGCCGGATGTCTTGCTTTCCGGAGATGAAAAAGCAATTCAAGAATGGAAATATCAAGCCTCTATAGAGAGGACTAAAAAAATGCGGCCCCATTTATATAATAAGGTTCTTTCCAACAAGTTAGATATAGATGTCAACTACCTACCATGAACTTTTAGAGACTTTTGTTGCTAGGTTTGGTTGGGCGAACTCGGTGATCGTCAAGCATCCCTTTACCCTTCATCAGCTTTATACCATTCAGGATGTACTGATATATAATCATGGGATACCTATCTACTATGCATACCCCAATCAAGAACCAGTCGCATGCTTGCCGGGCGAATTCTTATGTATACCTAGTCGCCAAGCAATCCAGATTCGTGTAGGCTCAAAAGATGCTCCGTCTGTACCAGAAAATTTTTTCATGACACACTATGCCACCTATTTGACACCTACTTCTGATCTAATTACCACCGATTCTTACGCGGGGTTGAGTTATATCAGTTTTGATATGCAGGTGCTAGGCTGTGTTAACCTGCTTGATTTATGGGATGTTTCAGCTATGACTATTTCGCCCAATGATGTTATTCGTAATCTCTATAACTATATCCTATTAGAACGACAGGTAGATCATATCGCTCAAAAAATCGCATTCAAGCATGCTGTCAGCTTATTGGGTCTTGAAATCGTGCGTTATATGTTGGGCTGTAAGTCGTTTCTAGAGGGACTTGCTAGTAGGGTTAACTACTTACAAGACAAGCGGATATTAACTATTCTTAGTTATATCAATAAGCATATAGATAAAGAATTATCCAATAAGGTACTAGCAGGTTTAGCACATATTTCGGAGGATTATATGGGGCAATATTTTAAGTTAGCGATGAACGAAAGGCCCCAAGCTTATGTAGAATATCAGCGGATGAAGAAAGCCATACATCTTTTACAAACTACCTCTAAGGCCATTCAGACTATTGCCAAAGAAATAGGATTAAAAGATACGGCATATTTTTGTAGAAGATTCAAAAATTTGTTTGGTATGCAGCCCAGTAAGGCACGTAAGCAAGGATGCATCCTTACTTTTCAGGTGCGATAAGGTTGATAGGTAAAAATTAGCAGCAGATCCTCATGTTGAACATGTATGCTAGCTGGGTAAGCAATGTTATATACCTAGAAGATAAGCTATTCAACAATAAATTTATTTGATCTTTTACTAAAAATGTTTGGAATTAAAAAGATGAATTGATTATCTTTGGCAGAGATAAATAACAAATGTGTAGCTATTTTGAGAATAGAATGTAGAAGAAGTATTAAATAAATTTTACCATACACTAAAATTTAAAAATTATGGAAATATTAAAAAAAATAATAAACAAATACGTGCCATTATCCTTAGGCAGCTTAATAGCCTTGGCTGTAATGGTAAATATCACCTCTTGCGAGGGCTGTAAAAAAGGTAAGAATCTTGCCGGGAGTCCAAGTATTAGCGTAGAGAAAGACAATTTGCAGGGGGATGATAATAAAGAAGGCGAATGGACACTAAACCCTGATCCTGAAAAGGGAGTTAACCTTGAAGAGATTGAACTAGAGATTGAATTAGAGGTAAACGGTGGTACTGGGAAGGCTTCAATAGAATATGAAGCTTATGATGATGAAAATGAAGGGAAGTTAATCACTGAAACAATCCAAGGTGGAAAAGAAAAAAAGAAGGCAGCTTTAACTCATTTTTATAAGCTAGATGGTGACAGAACTATTCTGGAGTCTACAGATAGCCCATTAACAAAAAAAATCACCTTTAGACCTGAAGGAAATCTTACTACTAAGATGGTAGCAACCTTCCAACTTCTAAACAAAGCTGGAGAATCAATAGGGAGTGCTTGTACAATAACTTGGACGCCAGAGGCTGCAGCAGCTACTTATAAATTAGAAACGATAGATTTAGAAGGTGGTATTACTATTCCAGCAACAAAAACTACATTCTCTGTAAAAGTTAGCAAAGATAAAGGTAAAATAGAAGCAGCAGAAGTTGCAGATTTTCAGATAAATGTGAACGTTAAGAATGATGGTGATGCTACAATAAATGCTGGTAATCCAGTAAGTTTTGCAGCAAGTGATATTAAGGCTGGTGGATTTATAGAAAAAGAAATTACAGTAACACCAAACACAAAGTCAACTGAATTTGAGTTAGAACTTACGCACAAAAGAATCTCAGTGGCTGGAGCTACAAGAAAAGTTGTATACCATGTTGTTCCTGTAGGTACGTTCAACTTAGCAGTAGATAAAGATGACATACAAGATGGTGCTACTAAAATAACAGTGACCGTAGCAGCAGGTGGAGTAGAGGTAAAGAAAGAGGACCTAGCTGAACTATCATTAAAGATTGAAAGAACGGTGGGAATCAATGCTACCATACAGGATGCTATTGTTACACCAGAAAAAGCAGATGAGTTTACCTATGCATTCACAGCAGGTGCTAATGAATTTCAGATTGCTGCTGATAATAAAAGCGCTACCAAAGAACTAACTATTGTTCCTGGTAATGATAAAAAGGCTGAATTTAAAGTAACAATTCTGGACAAAGAAAAGAATGCCATTGCTAGCAGTGCAAAAACCATAAAATGGGAGAATGGTGTAGAGCTACAAGTAGTTAAGATAGATTACGTTGTTGCTACCTCTAAGTTTGCCTATGAAATAAAAAACAATAGTGGTGCTCCTGAAGTGGATGGCATTCAACTAAGCTGGGAGCGAAAAGAAGGGACAACTGCTACAGTTAGTGGGGGAGAGAAGGGTGATGTTACTATACAGATAAAGGATGTATCTAAAATTGTAGCTGGTGAATTAGGTGTAGATTGGGGTACTGATGCAACTGCTACCTTTGAATTTGTAGTAACACACCAAGGGCAGCAAGTTTATAAAGACGAACAGCATATAAGACAAACAGCACCTAAAGTAAAATTAGCATTAAAAAATGCAGCTAAAGTAGAATTTACAGGTGAAGGTGAAAAAAAGGTAATATTTACAGTAACAGCAGGTGAAGATTTGTCAGAGTCAGCTCTTAAAGCAACTAAATTAGATTATACTGTTGCCCAAGGTATGCTAACTTTTGAAGGAAAAGATGCTAAAAATATAACCTTAAAAGATTTGTTAAAGGTTACCTCATTAGCTAATACCCATGTAAAAGATTTTGAACTAGTTATAGATAATGAAAAGCATTCTAAGGCTGGATTTACGGACATCAAAATAAAAGCTAGTGAGAATGAAGATGATGCTGTAAATAAAGTTGCACAAATAGAATGGAAAGGTGAGATTAAAGTACAAGTACAAGTACAAGGAAAGGCAGATCTTGCTCAACTTAAAGGAGATGCTGGTAAAACAGTACAACTCACAGTTACCAATACGAGTGGATTTAATTTGATACAAGCAGATTTAGAAAAGGTTGTTATTGGACTTAAGAATTTAACAGCAGGAGCTTCTGTTAAGTATGGTCCTAACAATATTGAGGATGGAAAAACAACTTTATGGAGTCTATTAGGGGGTGAGTTAGAGGCTGGGAAAACAGCAGATAAGGATTTAACCATAGACACTCATACGAATCCTAAAGTTGAGTTTACGCTAGGGTTAGCAGGAGCAAATAAAGAGGCCACTAACCATGAGGTAAACGTAATATGGGAAGGAGAGATAAAAGTAAAAATAGAAGGTCACGATGTTACAAATGTTGTAGATCTTACTCAGCTTAAGGGAGTTATCGGGAAAACCATACCAGTTAGAATAAGTAACCAGAGTGGTTTTAACTTAACTAAGGCGGATTTGGATAAAGTTATTATAATTCTTAAGGATCCATCAGACGTAGCAGTGGCTGTTACGGATGCTGTAGATGGGGCACTTACTACTGTTGGAGCATTATTAGGTGGAGATTTAGCCGCAGGCGATCATCTAGATGTGAACTTAAAATTAGTTACAGGTACCAATCAAAAAGCTAGTATCAAGATAGAACTAGATGGAGAGAATAAAGAAGTAGGTAAAGTTGTAGAAGTAAGCTGGGAAGAAGGAATTAAGGTGCAGGTAGACGGCCATGATGGCAAAAAGGTTGTTGATCTTAGCCAGCTTAAAGGAAGGAGTGGTAAGACGGTACCAGTTAGATTTACCAATACAAGTGGATTTGATTTAGTAGAGAAAGAGTTGAAGGAAGTTAAAATTCAGCTTCCTGGTTTGACAGCAGGAGCTTCTGTTAAGTATGGTGCTAACAATATTGAGGATGGAAAGACAACTTTATGGGATATATTAGGTGCTAAATTAGCGTCTGGCACATCGCAAGTTAAGCAGTTAACAATAGTGCCTGCTAAAAAACAAAAATCAGTTGGATTTGAGCTAACACTAGGTGGAAGTAACCAAGAAGCTGCTAAAACAGTGAAAGTAGTATGGAATAAAAAAAGTGTTAAGCAAGCTCAATATCCTGTAATAATTGAAGATGCTGCTACACCATTCGCGCTTAAGGGTGGTTCTGATAACAAATTTACGCTGCAATTTAAAAATTCAGCTAAAAAGAAAAATTTGGATGCTACGGCTTTAGGTACTATGAAAATTGTAATAGATGGTGCACATCAACCTACCAGTATTACATTTAATGATGGTGCCAATGATGTAGCGGTTGAGAGCAACAAAACAACGTTGGCTGATTTATTGCAGAGCTTAGATGCAGGTGATACTAAAGATGTAGAGTTCACTATAGATCTAGGTACAAATGCAGCTCTTGACTTTACAATAGGTATAACTAATAGTTCTGCTAAGGATAAAGAGATAAAAAGAGCTATCAAGTGGCAAGGAGAAGTAAAAGTAAAAGTGCAGATAAATACAGATCAAGAAGACTTGAATGGAGCTTTTAGCGAAGCAGGTATGCCTTTTGTACTTAAGGTTATCAACAAAAGCGGATTTAAGTTGAGTGCGGAGCAGTTAAAACAAATTATTGCTAAAGTTGAGGGAACAATTGACGGAGGAGCAGGCAATGGATCGGATGTTTTTACTATTGTATATCAAGCGCATGGTGTAACAAGCGTTGATCCCATTGCTGGGAAGAGACTGTATGACCTACTTAATAATCATACTTTCCAAGTTAAGGAGTTGAATGTTGATGGAGAAATAGATATCCCGCTGAACTTATGGAAGGGAGCAGCAATTACAGCTACAGCAAATAAGTTTAAAATAAGCCTAGAAAATGCTGGAACGACGGAGGAAAAGGTAATAGAGTGGAAGGAGTAGTATATAGTATAAAGTGAAAATGATATAAGGGGCCGTAAGGCCCCTTATTATTTTTATGGTCAGTTAGTAGAGAAACAATCAATTACTAGTCCAAAATTGATTGCAACGATAAACAAATTAAGCCCCTCTTGCTCTCACTCGGCAGAGCCGAACGACTGTTTTGCTTCAGCAGGGTTGTTGTCATTCCTGCACCAATCAGCTCGATTTAGGCAGAAGTAGACTTAGGCAGGAATCCAGTAAAAATAGCTATGAGAACGCAGCGCTCTCATGTTCGGTTCTTCCGAAAAATTCCCAATAAGAAGTTTTCATGATTGCGGGTTGTTTCAATGCTACTACTTGGCAGAGCCGAACGACTGTTTTGGAATTGTCATCCCTGCGCTGTAGTTTGTTCAAACTCGTGGGCATATCCAGCAGGGATCCAGTGTAATGAGGCAAAATAAAGTGTATTCTTGTATATATAAGGTATACAAGCGAACTATTCACAACAATTAACTATAGTTTCATATCAAATCTTCATACAAGTCTTTCCAATTAGGATTCTGTTCTTCTATTAACTTTAATTTCCACGCTCGTTTCCACTGCTTAATACATTTCTCTCTAAGAATCGCCTCGTTTATATCATTAAATTCTTCAGCATATACTAACTGGGTAACATGATATCTTTTGGTGAATCCATCAACTAATTTATGTTTATGCTCATAAACACGACGCAGTAAATCATTTGTTACCCCAGTATAAAGGGTCCCATTGCGTTTAGATGAGAGTATGTAAATCCAGTATATTTTCATATAGCATGTTTGTTTTTACTGGATCCCTGCTGGAAATACCTACAACTCAATCAGGCTAATCGGTGCAGGGATGACACTAAAAAGTGCTAAGTACATGGTAACAAGATGCATGTCAACTTAGGTATTTTTTATCTGATAGCCAGAACTCTTCTTAACTTTCGACACTTGTGGGCTCCAATCCCCTTGCTGGCGCACGCGTCCTCGCGTGTGCCATGTCTGGATTTCTTATTAAACTTTCAAGTTACGTAAGCTAATTTCTATCCATATTTCACGCATCCACAGAGTTGCAAATGACCGCGGATTTAGTTATTATTAACTATAGACCCTGTATCATTAATCGAATACTTCCTACAATCTAAACTTTATCCACATACCATGACAAGATTCAAAAGAATAATCAATCAGATTGTTCGCTCATGTTCATTGAGCACACTCTTCGCGCTGTTAATGATGACGACTGTACTGTCTTGCAATCGTTCTAAAACTGGTAAAAAGGGTGGTGCTACTCCAAAGCAAGCTCAGGTCACTAATAATCATGTCAAATATCAATTAGAAGTACAAGGGGTAGAAGAAAATAACACCGTATCGACAGCTAATAAGTTTAGTTTAAAAATTAAGAAAGCTGAAGGTAAAATAGAACAAGGAGAAACTAAAGACCTTCAAGTGGTTGTGACAACTACCGGTGATGCGAAGGTAGATGGGCTAAATGCTGATAAAATAATATCCTTTACAACAATTGAACCTATAGAGGGAGCTATAGTCAAAGAAATACAAGTAGTACCAGGTACCCTGGAAAGTGAATTCAAATTAGAACTTCAGCATCAAGGAAAAAATATAGCTGGAGCAGTTCAGACAGTAAAAGTTAAGCCTGTTGTTATCGGTGCGTTTAGCTTGACAGTAGATAAAAATACGATTCATGATGGTAGTACCTACTTTACCATCAGCATTAGCGCAACGGGAGCAGCGGGCTTGAAAGAGGCAGGCTTAGAAGAACTAACCTTAAAAATTGAAAGAGATAAAGGCAGCTATGCTACAATAAATGGTATTTCAAAAGGCCAGCTCAGTTTTAAACAAGATGCTGATAAACTTACCATTGCTACGGATAAGAAGGTAGCTACCAAGCAGCTAACCATCCTACCTAATAAAGATCAGAAAGCCACATTTAAGCTAACCCTTCTAGATAAGACTGGTAAGCCTATTCCCAATGCCGAACAACTCATCGACTGGAATGATGGCATCGAATTAGAAGTGACCAAATTAGCATATAACGTTAATCAAATTGAGTATCAAATAAAAAATAAAGGAGCAGCTCCCACAGCAAAAGTTGTTTTAAACTGGAAACCTGTCGAAAGAACCACTATTAAATTAGACGGTAGTCAACAGGGGAATAGAACGATAACCCTGGATGCTAGCAATGGCAAAGAGCAAAAGGGTTCTTTACCAGTAGCGTGGGATACTGATACGGATGCTAAGTTCGAATTCGAACTAAAATTGAATGAAGTAGGCGTGTATAAAAAAGAACTCCCTATTTCTCAAACAAGGCCTAAGATAGAAATAGCTTTAGCAGATCCAAGTGTAACAACACTAGTAGGAGAAGCTCAGAAAAATATAAAAATTAGTTTCAGAGCACTAAAACAATTATCCCAAGAAGATCTTAAGTCGATCACCTTAGATTATGCGGGTATGCATGGTGTGCTAGTAACTTCCTTCAAATCTGAACCTGTTAAAGGGAAGAATTTACATGATTTATTAAATATTACTTCTTTAGCTAATGGAGCTACAGCGGAGTTAGCATTAACTATCAGTAACAATAATAAGTCTGAAGTTATATTCCAAGATATTAAAGTAAAAGGGAGTGGAAATGACGATGCTCATAAAATAGCGCAGATACATTGGAAAGGAGAAGTTAAAGTGAAGTTAGGAAGTAAAGGGAATCTGATGAAATTTAGAGGCGATGAGGGTAAGCAGATATCATTTAACTGGACGAATGAGAGTGCGTTTGATCTAGACAAAGAAACCTTAGAAAAAATCAAAATTAAATACTCCAATTTATCAGCCGGGGCATCTGTTAATTATGCTGGTCAGCTTATTCAGAATGCTAAGACCACTTTATGGGATATATTGGGTACTAAATTAGAGGCTGGTCAGACGGTACATCAAGATATGACTATCGTACCTGGTACAAATCTTGCCGTTGACTTTACATTAGGTTTACAAGGAGAAAATATCCCAGTTGCTGAACCCACCCCGATACCTGTAAACTGGAAAGCAGCCGAGATAAAAGTAAAAGTAGAAGGTTATAATAGTATTGGTGCTGTTGATCTTACTAAACTTCTAGGAAATAGTGGCAAACAGTTTCCCATCCGATTTACCAATGCTAGTGAAATTGATTTACAAGAAACAGACCTCAAGAAGGTTGTTATTGAGTTGATGGATTTACCAGCCGGTGTAATCTTGAAGCTTGGGGAAGATATAATAGAAAGTGAAAAAGCTACCTTATGGGATATAAATCCAAGAGTTTTTAGTCAGGGAAAATCTTTTGATAAGACTTTTACCATAGAGCCTAGAGTACTTACATCCGTTGGCTTTACGCTAGAGTTGGCAGGGGACAATAAAGAACGAATTAATCAAGCAGTGGAGGTAAGGTGGGAGCAAGGTAAGGGAGAACCAGAGGTGAAGATAGTAGATGCAAACAAAAAATCACCTGTATATAGGAATAAAAAGAAACTTGAATTTAAACTTGAATTTAAACTTGAATTTAATAATGAAGGTACGGCTAACTTGGATGCTACAGCTTTAAACAATATAAAATTGCAAATAGAGGGTGCGCATCAACCTGTCGGCATTACCTTTAAAAAGGGTAAAAAAGTAGAGAGTGGCGTAACAACGCTTGCTGATTTATTCCATAATTTAAAGGCTGGAGCCACTAAAGAAGTGGAATTTACGATGGACCCAGGTTTGGCTTCTAACATTAATTTTACAATTGGCCTGGTCAATAGCAGTAGTTTAAATACAAAAAGAGTTGTGAACTGGAATAAGCACGTTACAATGGAATTTATAACTCCAAAGAAGGATGGAATTACTTTTACTACAGGAACTAAAGGATACTTATTAGAATTAAAAAATACGGGAGATGAAATAAATAGTGATGATTTGATGATTAAATGGACAGTTGATCCAGGAGCTAATTTCAGGCTAGGTGATGAACTGGTAGATGAAAAAGGTACCCAGCTAACGAATGTTATCAAACAAAAACATAAGAAACCTATCCATATAGGTAAGGAAGAGACAGTAGAGATCCTAATTACTTCAGACAATACGCTAGACAAAACAGAGTCAAACGTTAAAATAGTAGTAGAACATAACGGTAGAAAAGTAGCCGTTAGAAATCTAAAGTGGAAGCGTAGCTAAAAGATATCTAATATACGTTGTGATGGCGCTGAAACACTAACCGTAGCGCGGAAGTTACTTCCGTGCCAGCTCCCGTTGTACAGAAGTAAATTTCTTAAAATCACGTACAATTGCTTCAAGTTTGAATTTCTTATTCCTGCCTACGATCAAATGAATAGGGTTGCTCATCATACACCAGGCACCTATCACGAACCCTTTTGCTTGTTGGCAAAATCTTAGGCTTTCAACCAACAAATTTCAGTATTGCGTATCTCAAGGCTGTGTGATCAGATGTAAATCTACTTGGAAATGTAGTGGATGCTAGCTACTTTTACCACACATAAAATTATTGTATACCACATTTAAGTAGTTTAGACTGCTTATAAATCAAATAAATTACCAACTTCTATTTAACTAATTTAAGTATGATGAAAGTATCAAAGAACATAATTAACAAATATATGCCATTATCTCTAGGCACCTTAGTAGCCATTTTGATGATGGGAAATGTTATATCTTGTAACGGTTGTAAAAGTGATAAAAACAATAGTGAAAGTGGAACGTTGGTAATTACTTCCAATAAAAATAACTTAAAAGGGAAGACAGATCGTGAGGTAGAAATTACCGTTAAAGGTACTGAAGATGATAAACCAGGGGTCATTTCTAACTTTAAGATGAAAGTTAACATACAGCGTACAGGTGGTACATCTGGTGAAAGTGAACTAGAATTTACTCAAACTAATGAGGGTAGTACTACAAAGGTTGTATCTATTAAGGATAATGAAACAGATGAAGCAAAAGAGTTAGGATACTTCTTTAGTCTGAATGGTAAAACGAATCTATCGGATTCAGAGAGTGAGGCGCTAAAAACAAAGTTTATATTTAATCCTGGAAAAGATGTTGTACAGTTGGTGGTTACTTTTGAGCTAGTAGATCAAAATGGTAACACAGTGGGTACGCCCTGTTCCGTTACTTGGGAAGAAGAAACCGCAGGTACCTTCACCTTAGCAGTAGATAAAGATGACATAAAAGATGGTGCTACTAAAATAACGGTGACAGTAGCAGCAGGTGGAGCAGAGGTAAAGAAAGAGAACCTAGATAAACTGACATTAAAGATTAAAAGAGAGGTGGGAGCCCATGCTACCCTACAGGGTGCTAATGCTACAGCAGGGAAAGTAGATGAGTTTACATATGCATTCACAGCAGGTGCTAATGAACTTCAGATTGCTACTGATAAGAAAAGCGCTACCAAAGAATTAACGATTGTTCCTGGTAAGGATAAAGATGCTAAGTTTAATTTAACGTTATTAGATAAAGATGGTCAAGATATTTCTACAGCTAAACAAACAGTAACATGGAAGGATGGCGTAAAGATCAAGGTGAACAAATTGGAATATAATAATGCTAGCCAGCAAATTGAATATGAAATAGTGAATGACGGTGCATCTGCTACAGTAGATATTAAATTGAGTTGGGAGGGTGAGAAAGGGGTGAACGTCGTAGTGAATAACAAAAAGGAAGGCAATGTTACGCTAAAATTAGAGGGGGCTACTAAAACTGTACAAGGTAAATTACCTGTAGGATGGGATACAGATACGTATGCTAGTTTTAAATTTATAGTAAAACACAATGGAGAAGTAGTATATGACCAAGATCTTTCTTTTGCAAAAATAGCACCTAAGTTAACGATAGGTTTAAAAGATCCTGGCGTAACAGAATTTATAGGTGATAGTAAAAAGCAAGTTACATTTGTAATTACAGCAGGTACAGAAGAATTATCTGAGAAAGATCTACAAGCTACCAAATTGGATTATAGTGCTGTACATGGTGGTAGATTACTACATGGGACCGAGGATGCCAGGGATAACAAAATTAGCTTACATACATTATTAGGAGTTGATAGATTACTAGCGGGAGCGTCGAAAGAGGTAGTATTAACTATAGATAACGATAAAAAAGCTGCAGTTACCTTTACCAATATAAAAATAAAAGGTAGTGATAAAGAGGATGATGATGCGAACAAAGTCAAGGAGATAAAATGGAAAGGCGAAATAAAAGTAAAAGTAGCAGGTCACGATGGTACAAATGTTGTTGATCTTACTCAACTTACAGGAGATGCAGGGAAGACAGTACCCCTCCAATTTACCAATGGGAGTGGGTTTGATTTAGAGGAAGCGGACTTGAAAAAGGTTTTTATTGGTCTTAACAATTTAACAGGAGGAGCTTCTGTTAATGTTGACGCTAACGAAATTCGGAATGGAACCACCACTCTGTGGAATATATTAGGAGCTAAGTTAGCTGCTGGCGCAGATGTAGATAAAAATTTAACAATCGTATCGGGTACCAATAGAGCAATTAATTTTACACTAACGTTAGCGGGAGAGAATACATTAAATGCAAATCATGAAGTAGACGTGAATTGGAAGGGAGAGATCAAGGTAAAAGTGGAGTCAACTGGTGTAGATCTTGCTCAACTTACAGGAGATGCAGGGAAGACAGTACCCCTCCAATTTATTAATGAGAGTGGGTTTGATTTAGAGAAAGCAGACTTGAAAAAGGTTGCTATTGTCATTAACAATTTAACAGGAGGAGCTTCTGTCAATTATGGCGCTAACGATATTCAGAGTAGAACCACCACTTTGTGGGCTATATTAGGAGATAAGTTAGCTGCTGGTACTCCTGCAAATAAGGATTTAACGATTAAATCTGGTACCAATAAGTCGGTTACTTTTGAGCTAGCGTTAGGAGGAACAAATAAAGCGACTACAAATCATGCAGTAAACGTGAATTGGGAAGGGGAGATCAAGGTAAAAGTAGAAGGCAGGGGAAATCTTAATCAACTTAAAGGAGATGCAGGGAAAACAGTACCCCTCCAATTTACCAATGAGAGTCCTTTTAATTTAAAGCAAGCAGACTTAGAAAAGGTTGTTATTAACCTTAACAGTTTAACAGGAGGAGCTTCTGTCAGTTATGGCGCTAACAATATTCAGAGTGGAACCACCACTTTGTGGAATATACTGGGAGCGGAATTAATTTCGGGTACTCCTCAAGATAAGAATTTAACAATAGTACCTGGTACAAACGAATTAGTTGAGTTTGCTTTAATCTTCGGAGGAGCTAATAAATCACATGATCATACGGTACATGTAAACTGGCAAGTAGAAAATAAGCCTAAAGTAAGTATCCTAAATGCGGATGACCAAATACAACTTCTAAAGGATAATAAAAAATTTACTTTGCAATTTAAGAATGGGGGAACAGTTGATTTGGATGCTACGGCTTTAGCTGATATGAAAGTAGAAATAGATGGTATAGGTAAATCTGGACAGATTACATATCATAATGGTGCAAAGGATGTAGTTATTGAGACTGGTAAAACAACGTTAGCTGATCTATTAAAGAATCAAGGTTTAAATGCGGGGGTAACGATGGACGTAGAGTTCACTATTGATACAGGTAAAGACCAAGGCTCATGGGGTAAAAAAAATGAAGTTACATACCTTAAATTTATAGTAGGAATAATTAATAGTGGTAGCACAGATGTAAAAAGAAATGTACACTGGAATGACAAAACTATCAACTTGACTTTTGAAGGGCTAGAAAATTTTAAAGGTGAGGATGAAGTTAAATTTAGGATCAAGAATAAGGGTGATAAAGTGAAACAAGGCAATATCAGTATTAAACTTGAGTCTATAGATGCTGATATGAACTTTACGCTAGGACGTAAGCAAGGTGTTAAAAGTGGTGAAGTAATTAGTCTATCTACAATCTTGAATTCATCTTCAGATTCAGATCTAGTACACGACTGGCCTACAAACGATATTGTATTGAAAGTCACTGGAGAGGGTAAAAAACACCCGGCTACGATTACGTTGACTGTAATTTGCGATGGTAAGGAAGAGAAGCAGCAAATAGAGTGGCAAGCTAAAGAGCTTAAAATAGCTTTTGAAGGGTTAAATAATTTTGAGGGTGATGAAAAAGTTAAGTTTACCATCAAGAATACTGGAGATGCAGTAAAGAGAAGCCAAATCTATGTTACGCTTGAATCTACCGAAACTGATATGGAGTTTGATCTGGGGAATTACGGTGGAATTACGAGTGGTGCTAGTTATGCGTTAGGAAGTATTATACCAGGAACCAGTAACATACCACTAGGCCCTCATATGTACGGTGATACTATTGAGTTGCAGGTAGTAGATGCTAAGGAGAAGAAGAGTTCTACGATTACCTTGACTGTGACTTACAATGGTAAAGAGGTCTGCAAAAAGCAAGTACAATGGACGGCAAAAAAATCATGAATATAGATATAACGTTCTGTTTCCATGGTCTGTGGCACACAGACCACCTATAGAGGAAGTTTAATTACGCTCCCTTAGTCTACTGGATAAGGTATATAGATAAATTTATGGAACCCTTTTGCCTGGTCTATAACCAACAAACAGCAAAATTCATCTGGATCTTTGTAGGTTGCTTTGAAATCAGCCACCTTCTCGCGATCTATTACTTGCGCTTCGATGAGTGCTTCTAAGTATGCAGCGTAATAATACCACGTATTATTCATCTCTCCTTGGTCTATCAGTAGAGCTCCTAGGTTAATCGGGCTATTAGCTACAATAAATATAGGATATTCATAATTTCCCCTTTCTTGAATGATATAGGCGACCTCTTTGAGTTTATCAGCTACTTGTATAAAGTCAGAAGTGATAACTCCTAGGTACTTGCCATCTAAATGTTCCGTGTTAGATAAATGATTCATTTTTTAATTGTTTCTGACTAAAGCTATCCCAAAATAAGAAAGAAAGACCGATGATCTTGACCTTTTACCCCCAATTCAAACATTTATAAATTAAATTTTTGTACAATTTTACCTTTATTTTCTAAATTAGTACAAATTTATGCCGTGATGACAGGGGAGGTCCCCTGACACCACATTTGAATTAGACAAACTCAAACCTAAGCCTTTCTAACTAATAATGCCACATTCTCCACATGACTGGTATGTGGAAACATATCTATCGGCTGTGCATGCGTAAGTTCATATTTTTCTTGTAGCTCATACAGGTCTCTCGCTTGAGTAGCTGGGTTACAGCTTACATAAATAATTTTCTCTGGCGCTACTGCTAAGAGTTGTTGGATAACCGCAGGGTGCATGCCTGCTCGGGGAGGATCAACTACGATTAAATCCGGTTTCCCACATGCTGCTAGCAAATCCTCATTGAATACATCTTTCATATCTCCCAGCCAAAAGCTTACATTCGTGAGGTGGTTAAGGGCTGCATTTATCTTGGCATCTTCGATGGCTCCTTCAATCATTTCAATGCCTACCACGTGACGGGCTTTACGTGCTAAAAAATGGGCAATGGTACCTACACCTGTGTATAAATCGTACACCAGTTCATGTCCTTGTAAATTGGCTAATGCTTCTACGGTCTTGTAAAGTACTTTGGCTTGCGTCGAATTGGTTTGAAAGAATGATTTGGGCCCTATCCGCCATTGAAGTCCATCTATTATTTCTGTGATAAAAGGTTTGCCAGCATAGCATGCAACAGGCAGGTCATAAAAAGTCTCATTGAACTTGGTGTTAATTACGTATTGTAAGGAGGTTAAAGTGGGAAACTGAGATTGTATAAATTCCATCGTTGCAGTAATATCAGCCTCGTTGGCTTGTCCAAATTGTACAAGCACCATGACCTCTCCGGTCAGCGTAGTACGTATAATCAGATTTCGGAGAAGGCCTTGGTGGTTTTTAAAGTCATAAAAGCTAAATCCTCTTTCTCGTACAAATCTCGCTATAGCAAGCCTAATTACGTTGGAAGGCTCGGCTTGTAAGTGGCAATGCGTGATATCAACTACTTTATCAAAATATCCAGGTTTATGGAATCCCAGCGCATCCCTATTTAAAGGCTGGTTGCTTTGTATTTCTTCCTCAGATAACCAACGTTTATTAGAAAAAGTGTATTCCAACTTATTTCTATAATAGACTGTAGGTTCAGCCGCTAAGATCTTCGCTACTGGGGGGGTAACTATTCGTCCTAGTCGAGTTAACTTATCTCGTACCAGTTGTTCTTTAGCTACAAGCTGTGCTTCATAGGCGATGTGCTGCCATTGACAGCCGCCACATATTCCAAAATGGATGCAAAAGGGTTCCACCCGATTGGGGCCAGGAGTATGCAGTTCTACAGGAATAGCCTCTGCATAGCCCCGCTTTTTTTTCGTAATCTGGATATCCATGACATCACCAGGGGCAGCTTGTTCTACGAAAATAACTTGATTGTCTACCCGTGCTACGCACCTGTTCCCTTCTGCTAAATCTCCGATGACAACATTTTTTATAAGTTGCTGTTTGTATTTATGGGCCATGCTGTTTAACCTAGTTCAAATTTCTGTGTATATTGCTGTTGTGTTAAATAGAGTTCTTTCAAAACCTTCGCCTTG
>MKUM01000034.1 GCA_001897825.1 Candidatus Amoebophilus sp. 36-38 | reverse complement strand
TTATAGAGCAACAATGGCAAAAAAACCCTCAACTTTTTCACTTAAATATTGATACCTTTAACAAGGGACTAAACATCTAATATACTACCCTCTCCTTCTCTACTAATACCACCGCGAGGTTCGATCAGTTCCCTTTGTTTAGTGAAAGAGTTATAGGCATAATAAGGCTTAAAATCGCCAGGCTTGGCAGATACATGGTGATACTTGTATAGATAGTAACCCAACCGGATTCCCCAATTAAATGGATAATCAAATTTGCGATCTTTTCCAACCGACATGATATGCAGACCTCTACCAAATTCTACAGCACATCGAAATTTATCTAATATATAAGTCTGGGCAGTAGAATATTTTTTATTTTGCTGCTGATCAAGATGTGTTATTACCGAAGCAGATAGGTTGGACGAAAGTCCCATTACTAAACCGAAAACACATACATCAAATCGGTATTTAAACATACGCTAACAAGAATATACTTTTGCGTAAATTAAACAAGAATGTATGTGACTACAAATAACCCAAGTTATTATTTTGAGGCGGTATCAGACTTCGGCCCTGATACTCATTACTACCTTATCCGGAATGATCTGTCAGACAAAGACCATGGCATGGAAAAGATTATCCCTATTTCTATTACTTTCGAAAATAGATTAAAGCTAGATTTAGCTTAACAAGTTTGCCAGGAATAGATCCTTTTATTTCGATCGTTAACTTGCAATACTTGCCTCAGTAAACACTTGGTGCGGAATATGAGGTTCTTCTTCACGAGTATTTTTCGAAATGTCATCTTCCTCCTCCTGAGCCCTCTTCTTATTATTCTTATCGTTTTCTTTTCTCTTGTTTTCCTTGTCTTTCTCTTTTTTACTGTCTATACTATTTTGTGCTTCATTAGCAGTATATAGACCGTGTGCTAAAATAACAGTTCCTCCAGCTACAATTGGAATGGCTATGACTGATATTCCCCCAAATGTAGGTCCTGTTCCAGCTACCATGGCTGCTAAACCAATACCTATTACAGTAGGACCTACGGCCGTCTCTATTCTTCCTATTATCAGAGATGCTTTATGCCCATGCTCATGACCCTTAGCATGTCTTTTAGTTTTCGGCTCTTTTAACGGAATTCCAAACGCATTATGTCCGTAAGCTCTGGCAAAACCACCTACATATTGTTTCTTCCTAGTTAAATTCTCACCTACCTTTTTAGCTGCTTCTTTTACAATTTGCTTTTTCTTTTTCTTATACTTCTTTTTGATCACTTCTTTCTCTTCTTTGCTCTTTCCTTTTAAGTCTGTCTTCTCTTCTTCATTAAGCTTTTTTAGATCCTCTTTTACCTCTGTTTTAAGCTCCTTTTCTTCATTTTCTAATGTTTCTTCTACTTGCTTTATTTTCTTACCCACTACCTTTTTTTCCTGCTTAAGTTCCTTTAACTGTTGCGCTTCTAACTGCCTTTCTTCTTCAGTTTTATCAATTTCTTCTAATTCTTGCTTTATTTCTGGATCTTGTTCTTTCTGTCCTGTTTCTGGATCTTGCTTTTGTTCGAATTCAGGATGATTAACTTTTTGTTCAGTGACAGGAGGGTTGTTAGATAACGCATCTGCGTCAACTACAAGAATACTAAATACAGCTTCCTCATCATTCAGATCATCTATTACTATTTTAATAGGATCTGATTCTTTGTCTTTAATTAATTCGGTAGTACCAGGCAATAATTCTGCTAAAGAAGCTTCATATTTTCTATCTTTCCCAACTAATAACGAAACATTCGCGTGAACACTTTGAACTTGTAAGATTATTTTACTTAAATCCTTTATATTTTCTTTTAAACTTTTTAATCTAAATGAGGCTTTCTTCGCTTTAAACGGTGTTATTGGACTAAGTACCATCGGACCCTTGATCCACTCCACATCTATATCTTGTATACGGTTACCAAGTACATCCAACAGTTCAAATTTTAATTTTAATTTAACAGCTTCACTGGCTAACAACAAGTCAAAATTTACTTTAAACTCAGTTAATCTATTATCTCGATCTAGATTTAAAATCGTTGAAAATTCAGACAATGGCTTTTCAAAAGTTTCAGAAAAAGCTTGCTCAGTACCTGCAGCACTTTTATATTTTATCTGACTACCAGTAGTAGCTCCTGCAAAATCTTGTTGCTCGACTACACTAATTTTTAGTTTAAAATCTCCTACGGCTACAAGGTCATTAGCATCCCCTCCTATTTCAAAAGTTACTTTTATTTTCTTTTCCTCACCTACTAGAAACCTTTCAGCTATTGTCATATTCATACTGGTATTCGCAGCACTAGGCTTTGCATATTGCTTACAAGTACAGGCTGATATATTTGATAGAAATAACAATGTGATGGTCTCCCATACAAATCGGAATAGCTGTTTGTTGTTAAATACTGGTAGAGATTTTGTGATCTGCATTGGGATAATTTGAAAGGATACAGTGAGCTTTGAGCACTGTTTATATATTTTAATTTAACTTTTAATCTTCAATAAAACAAAAGAAATAGCTCAACATTTATCGTGTATCTGAATGCAGTGTATCCCGCTTAGATCTTTAAGGTACAAGCGCATGCAGTTTAATAGTGAAGTTAAAAATCATTTGATAGGTATTACTCGGTATAGTTAAATGCTTAGAAATATATAGCGGTTTAGCATAGGTAAAGTCCAAGCTAAGCCAGTTTATATGATAGCGACAACCCAATCCCCACCCCATGAGCGTAAGCGGTAATTGTTCAAGTTTAGGTTCTATATTAGAAACTTTAGGTAGATAACCTATATCGATACCAGCTTGAAATTCCAAAGGGCGTAGCCAGCGGGAGAAAGAAAATAAATGGTGCAACGATAACTCTTGCTTAGAACAAATCCCCTTATGCCCCGTATAGCTTTGTTCAAAACCTCGCACATGGTCTATATTTGTTATAGTAAGCTGATGTAAATTCATACCCTCATCTTTACTATACTGACCTAAGCAATCCATTTTATAACTTAAAAACTGCTTAAACAAAGCAAAGGGACGCACCCAACTAAAATGGAAATCAAATTTTTTAAATCGCTTTTTATCCTGCTTAGACAAAGATTCCTTACCTGTTTCGCTACCTAACCCTGTTAAATTCTGCTCATAGTTAAAATCCAACATATATTGACCAGCAAAAATTAAACCTAGATGGTTAGTTCCTACTTTAAGTTGAGTTTGTAAGTCATTTTGAACTTGTAGGGCAATATCTTGTACATAGTTAGTAGTCGTAGCATGTGTAAAACCTAGTATCATCGAACCTTTATTATTCCGATGCTTGTAGATAAGGAATTTAATATCATAATTGTGACTATTATTTTTGCGCGTAAATAATCCTCCTTGCTTACTCAACCTGATAGGTTTAATAGAAGAGCGCATCGTATGCGTAGTAGAGAAATTAAAATAACCTACAGGGAAACTAAATTTAACCATGAAAGAATAATCTCTCAACTTGGTCTCTTTCAATTTCTTAGCTTGATTGATATTGTAGTGAATAACCCAATTGTCATTAATTCTAAATAAATTATCAAAGCTCAAATTGTATTTCCAACGCCATTTCCCTGAGTCTTCTTCACCCAAATTATCTCCACCTAGATCTAATCGCACAGGCTTATTGACTATATGATCAATCTGAATGACTGACCCTCCTTCTAAAAGGCCTGGTAAAATTTTTAAGGTTGCGTTGCTAGAAGGAACTGAATTAATTTGATCAATCCCCTGCTCCAGATACGGCAAATACAACGGTCTATTTCGAAACCAAGGAAATGCCATGAATACTTTTCCGCTATCTCTCCGCTTATGATCATTCAATATAATTTCTTCGATAAACCCTATGCTAACAACAATCTGTAAAACGCCGTCTTTTAAATTTTGTCCTAACACCACCTTGACTTGGGTAGTAGGATATCCTTTTTTGAGGTAATAGGCTCGAATATCTTGAACTAGATTGCCAACTTTTTTAGCATTGAGATATTTATTAAGATAAGGAGCTAACAACCTTTTTCTAGTTCTTCTATTCAGGAATTTTGCATCCTTTAAAATAATATCTTTAATGTAGAAGCTATTTGATTGCTTCTTATTTAGATGAGGCTCTTCGGTAGCTTTTTGTGTGTTATCAGCCTGGTCTTGCAATTTTTTCTTTTGAATTGTTCGAGCACTTATTCCTTCATAACTGGTTAATTTCTCTTTTTTCTCCTGTGCAAATGTTAACGTATGTAACAAACCCATGATTAAACTAAGCATCATAAGCTTAGTTGGGCATGCGACTTTAAGATTGGTCGATATAGCACTTGTTGATAATACGCTACCAAGAATGTCCCACATTTTTTACTTTAAAAAGATTGTTGAACATACACTACAAACGAATCATACAGTTTTTATCTTACCAATTATGTGCAGGATTAAAACAAACACCAAGATAAATTAAATTTGCCTAAAATTAGAAATAAATGTTGATGTATTGTATAATTTTTTATCAATTATAATACATAAATAATAGGAATATGTACAAAAATACATTGCGACTTCCTCAGCGTTTTCTACGAAGAACGTTGAGAAAGGTAATAGAGTTCTTCCGAAACCAAGAATTGTATTTTCTGGGCAGGAAGGAATTTGTAAGAAACCGGAGTTGTGGTGTCGGGAAAGGTTCCTGACAGCACATGAAGGATTGGTGAGTCAGGGCTGGAGCCCTGACTCGCACTTACTGACGAACCCACAGGATTCAAGGCGACGGGTTCAGAATAACTCTAATGAATTCAGTGCTTAATTTTTAGAAAAGAAGGGAAAAACAAAAGGTTAAATTTAAAGTATACTTTGGAGTTGTTATTTATCAATTTTTCTATTAAATAGCAATCTAATGATAGGCCTACTGCCTACTAGCTTTTTAGGTACTTTTACCTGCACACTACATATCAGCTTTAATTAATTCGAAAGCGATGCTTACGCAATGTGAAGTAATTTGGAACAACTGTTTAGCATTTATCAAAAATCAAGTAAATGAACAAAGCTTTAAAACTTGGTTCATGCCAATTGTTCCTAAAAAATTTGAGAATAACATCCTGACTATTCAGGTGCCTAGCCAATTTTTTTACGAGTGGCTAGAAGAACATTACCTCATACTATTAAGACAGGTAATCACTAAAGAAATAGGTCCTGAAGGAAGATTAGAATATTCTATTATCGTGGATCAAGGTAATAACAAGACAGCACCTGTTACGATTAATCTACCCACACAAAGAAATTATGTCCAGCCTAATAACCCAGCCCCCTTGGCTCATACTCCCCACAACCCTTTTATACTCAAAAATTTTAAAGATTTAAACCAAATCTCTTTTTTAAATCCCAACTATACTTTCGAGAACTTTGTAGAGGGTGATTGCAATCAACTAGCGAGATCTGCTGCCCAAGCTGTAGCTAAAAAACCTGGAGGAAATTCTTTTAATCCCCTCATGCTATATGGCAAGGTAGGGCTTGGGAAAACCCACATTGTACAAGCGCTAGGCAATGAGGTAAAGGCAAGATTTACTGATAAATTTGTATTATATGCTTCTTCAGAACAGTTCACCACGCAATTCATAGAAAGCCTTCGTAACAACAGCGTACAAGATTTTACGCACTTTTATCTCCAAGCTGATGTACTGATTCTAGATGATGTGCAATTTTTAGTAGGCAAAGAGAAAACTCAAGAAATATTCTTCCATATCTTCAATCACTTACATCAATCTGGCAAGCAAATTGTGATGACCAGCGACTGTCCACCCCGTGATTTAAAAGGTTTACAAGAACGGCTGCTTTCTAGATTTAAATGGGGATTAACAGCCGACCTACAACAGCCTGATTTTGAAACACGTGTGGCCATTATAAAAAATAAAATGCAAGCGGATGGTATCGATATACGCGAAGACTTAATCGAATATATTGCACAAAGTGTAGATACAAATATACGAGAGTTAGAAGGTGTACTCATTTCTTTGATTGCCCATGCCTCACTGAACAAACGAGACATGGATTTAGGACTTGCCAAGCAAGTATTAAAAAATATTGTACATGATATCGATACGGAGATGAGCATGGATTACTTACACAAAATAGTTACCGAGCATTTTAATGTTTCCTTAGAAAGTATTAAAAGTAAAACCAGGAAAAAAGAGATTGTTATTGCTAGGCAGGTAGCCATGTATTTAGCTAAACAGTATACCAATCATTCTTTAAAATCGATTGGTGAATTTTGTGGTGGTAGGGATCACAGTACAGTTATACATGCTATACAAGCTGTTAATGATATGCTTCATACAGAACAGCAGTTTAAAGTCTCTCTCGAAGAAATAAAACGAAAAGTAAAAATAAAGCTACCACAAGTAAGCTAGCATCTAAGCAAAAAACCATAGTTTATCACTACTATACTTTAGTAGTATAAAATTTTTAAAATATAAAATTTATACTAAATAGTTAACCCTTAACAATTAGGATTAGTATTCTCCTGTAAGCTTGGTAAGAATTGTGAGTTATCTACGATTCAACCTTTGTCCTTCGGACAGACCTACTTTTTTCCAGCCATGAAAAAAGTAGGCAAAAAAATCTCCGCTATGCAGAAAAGGACTAAAATTTACAACTGGACCCAATTTCTCTAAGCCCTTTACCCCAGCTACTTATCCTGCTCCTAAAAGGGACTTAGCGGCCTGTCCCTCGGAAACACCCCAACCCTCTAAGTCAACTGTCCTCGGGCCAGTCCGGCAACCCTACAAATTTCTTAACGCCCTTTTCTGCAAGGCGGTTTTTTAAATTTTTGTAAGCTTTTTTCTTCATGTACCTATTTCCTGGCAAATTCTTGTTCTTTTTTATAAGATTTTATACTACAACACCAGCTTAAAAATATTATTTTAAATGATTTCCTTAATTCTTAAGGGTGGTGAACTAAATATATTGTCATATGAAATTATGAAATCAAACTGCTCAAGTTAAAAATTTGTCCAGCAAAAATGCTATAATTGAGAATCTTTAATTATTACTTTGCATTTAATTTACTTTTAATCAGATGAATATGACACAGCAAGAACGGCATGATGCAGTTGTAGCCTACTTTACGAGAGAACCAGAAGTAAAAACAGAACTCCATTATGAAAATGTTTTTCAGTTATTAATCGCTGTCGTGTTAAGTGCACAGTGTACTGATAAACGGGTCAACCTTGTAACTCCTAAGTTGTTTGAAGCATTTCCTACACCTGATCATCTAGCACATAGCACATTTGAGGAGGTTTTCCCTTATGTTAAGTCTATTTCTTATCCCAATAACAAGACCAAATATCTAATTAAAGCTGCTCAGCAAATTGTAGAGGAATTTCATGGACAAGTTCCTGAAGATGTGGATTCTCTGCAAAAGTTAGCTGGCGTGGGCAGGAAGTCTGCTCATGCAATCGCTTCTATTATGTACAATATGCCTGTCCTAGCTGTAGATACACATGTTATGCGTGTCTCCAGAAGAATAGGTTTAGTAGATGAAAGTGCTACAACTCCGCTCGCAATAGAAAAACAACTTGTACAAGCTTTTCCTGAAATATATATAGGAAAGCTTAACCATTGGTTAGTTATACATGGCCGTTATACCTGCATAGCTCGCAAACCCAAGTGTGAGATATGTCAGCTCACTAAACATTGTCTTTATTTTGCTACTCATCAGCGTCAATTTGCTATACAAAATAAGCTTTGAACTCAATCCTAGCATAAACCACTTAAACCAAGCGGGCACCCTTTGTCTAAGATGCCCTTGGCTTTGTTGTACATTCTTTGGCTATCTTCTAGCAAAGGCATGGGTTTAGTAGGATACGCTTGTATCTATAATAGAAACCCCTCTTGACCTGCCAAAATCCCACTCAACATTTGGGGAATTTTGCTTAATTCTATCCTTGTCTTCTACACTTAGGTTGAAAGCAATCCAACATATTTTTATTTTTCGCCCACCCAAGCTATTTAAAATCTTGCTAACTGCTTCCTCAGTTAGATCAGTAAATGATAAATCAAGCTTTCTCAATTTGGAAAGATGTGGAAGAATCTTTGCTAAAGCTTCAGCTCCTTCTAAGCCCAATTGGTTGTGGTCCAGGTGAAGCTTCTGTACGTTGGATAATTTTAAGGCATCAACAAGAATAGTTATCCCTTCATCATTTAGCCCATTCCCACTAAGATCAATATTTTTCAAGCAGGGAAAGTATGGTAGAATTTTTGCGAAAGCTTTAGCTCCTTCTAAGCCGAATCCAAGACCACTTATATTAAGTTTCTCTAGTTTTAAGTTAAGGATTTCTGGTAAATCTTTATCAGAATGATCTAAGAAACTCTCAACCATTGAAACTATTAATTCATCGCTTAAGTCACTAGTAGTTAAACAGAGCACTTTCAAATTGGGAAGCTTGCGCAAATTCTTACCCAGTAGTTGGGAAATTTCTTTATCTTTTATAGAACCAATAGAACTATACTCACTCCAATAATCGATTCTTTCCAAGTTAGATAAATGAGGCAACATCTTTACCAAAGCCCTCATCTCTGGTGAATCAAGCTCCATGCTTGGTAGAAAAAGCTGCCTCAAGTTTAAATCAGGAATCTCTTGCAAACCTTCACACAATGCAATTATTCCTTCATTAGTATCTAATGGATTCTCCAATAAAACAAGCTCTTCTACTTTAGATAGGTCTAGAACATTTAATAAATCTTTAACTTCGTTTCCACATAAGCCTGTATCCGCTAAATTAATCCTCTTTAAATTTGGACATGCTGCCAAAATTTTCACTACTCCACCTTGTAAATTTGAATTATGAGATAAATCAAGATACTCTAACGAGGATAATGTGGGTAGTGCCCATGTGGGTGGCAGAACTAGCAATCGTTGCTCGCTCAAGCCATTCGTCGCTAAACTAAACTTCTTTAAATTTAAATTTTTCAAAACAGTCATCAAAACATGTATCCCTACACCCTCCACCAGAGTTCCAGATAAATCAAGAACTTCTAACTTGCTTAATCCAGGCAAAACTTTTAACAATTCTGTGATGCCTGCTGATGTCAACCTATTTCCAGCTAGATTAAGACTTGTTACATTAGGACAGAAGCATTTTAAGCCATTGACTAACATTCCAACTTGAAAATCATTTAGTCGTATAGCTATGCCTTTATCCATAACCATTGACCAATCAAACTCTTTTACCTGTGTACGTGCCAAAGAATACAACAAGTATAATGGTAAGTTTTTTACTTTTTTTGTAAAAAATTTAAAAGCTAAGTTACGTTCTATATCATGATCTTGGGCGTTCCAAGGTAATTTATAATGGAAATTTAGAGCCTTATCCTTAAAGTTAATACTCTGCCCAATATAGTTAGCCTTAGCTCGAATAATGTCATACCAATGTTTATTAACTAACATACACTTTACTATATCAGGAAATCCTACATGACTAAATATTTCCGCAATTATTTCATCATGGAGGAATTTATCAAGAGATAATTCATCAGTAGCCCCCTTCTCCTCTACAACAGCCCCTTCCTTCTCTTTTTCTTTCTTTGCTCTTTTCTTTAAATAATTTTGTGTCTCCTTGTTTTTCCTTCCAGAACTTTTCTTTCGCTTCTTTAATACCTCTTCCTGCTCTTTTTCTTTTTTTACTTTTTTCTTTGGCTTCTTTTTCTTCTCTACCTGTTCTCCTTGCTCATTTCTTTTTCTCTTACTATTATTATCTGAACCTAACGCTGTGGGTGAAAGAATATTCGGAGTAGAAAGCAGTGACTGCACATTTTGAATACTTCCATCGTAAGGTATGAGCCAATTAGAATGGCTGGTACTAGGCTGAGAAGCACCATCTAATACAATTGCTTGCGCTTGAGGACGATTTCCCAACTCCACCTCCATATCTTCTCTTCGATCCTGCTGGTTGTTAGTAAATCTTGGAACGTTTGAATTATCACCACCACAGCTCGCTACCAAAACTAAAGAGATAAATAAAAATAGTCGCCCCAGTATAGCGGGCAAATGAATTATATTAGCATGCATAAGTGAATTTTTGGGATAGAAAATCGGACGATTTTCCAATAAAATAGATAATGTTTTTAATCAGTTGACTACTTACACCGATCAGTATAAGTGACCGCAAAGTTAAGCCAAATTTTTGAAAATTAAAAACAAAATAATATGCAGCGCTTTAGTAAGTGTAAGTAGCTAACTTCTATATATAACTCCAGTCTACCCCTCTAGCTGTATCATGTAGCATAATATTTAATTTTTTGAGCTCAGCCCTAAGTAAATCTATTTGTTCATAATTTTTTTGCTGTTTGGCTTGCGCATACATTTTAAGTATAACGGATAAAAATTCTTGAGGAGCAGCTTTGCAATGCTCTTGTAGCCCCAATATATCTTCTACAAAAAGTATATAGGTTTTCTTGAGCAATTCAAAGGTAGTTTTCCCTAACTTATAAAAGTCAATTTGTTTATACTCTAATGCATAGATAAACCTTAGAAGTTGAAATAATTCTGCAATCAGTTTAGCGGTATTAAAGTCATCGTTAATGGCTTGGTAGCAACTGGCTACATATTGTTCTATTTGTGAAATAGCGTCTGGATTGGGGTTACCTAAGTTCGACGGTGTATAGGACATTTTTTTGACCACCCTAAGTCCATTGATAAGTTTTAAATAGCCCTTTTCAGAAGCTTGTAAAGCTTCATTAGAGAAACTTAACGTACTTCTATAGTGAGCTTGCAAAACAAAAAATCGCAATACCATCGGACTATAAGCTTGACTTAACAACGGATGTATACCTTGGAAAAGCTCTTCTAAGGTGATAAAGTTTCCCAGTGATTTACTCATTTTATGGTCATGAATCATCACCAGATTGTTATGCAACCAATATTTAGCTAACGTAGTACTTTGTACTGCCTGCGATTGTGCTATCTCACATTCATGGTGTGGAAATAATAAATCTATTCCTCCCCCATGGATATCAAAATAGGGACCTAGATATTTGGTAGCCAGGGCTGTGCATTCTATATGCCAACCTGGAAATCCTTCTCCCCAAGGGGAAGGCCAACGCATAATATGCGTTTTATTCGCTTTTTTCCATAATGCAAAGTCCAGTGGGAATTTTTTTTCAGATTGTCCGGCTAAAACACGTGTTCCAGCTAATAAATCATGGATATTTCTGCCAGATAATTTTCCATATTCTCGTTTTTTTTCGTAGGCCGTTATATTAAAGTACACAGAACCATTTGACTCGTAGGCTAACCCTTGATCGATAATTTGTTGAATGATCTGAATTTGCTCGGGTATATGTCCACTAGCCTGCGGTTCAATGCTAGGTGGCTGGACATTAAGTAAGGCCATATCGTTGTGAAAACTATTCATATACCTTTGCACTACTTCCATAGGTTCTAATTTTTCCAACTGAGCTTGCTTGGCTATCTTATCTTCTCCTTCATCACCATCTCTTTCTAAATGACCTACATCTGTAATATTACGTACATACCTAACCTGGTAACCCAAGTGTTTTAAATAACGCTGTATCACGTCAAAAGTTATATAACAACGTGCATGCCCTATATGGGAAAGGCCGTATACAGTAGGTCCGCATACATACATACCTACATAAGGAGGATTAACCGGTTTAAAAACTTCTTGCTGCCGTGTTAATGAATTATAAACTTGTAGTGAGCTATGCATATACAATATAGTTTGCTATTAAATAGCAATACACAAAGGAATGTTGTAAATTTATTAGTATATTGAATTCTTTATACGTACAAAAATTTGATTGAAATTAGTAATAAAACATTTGTTCACACTATTTTTTTTAAACTACCTTGCTTAAAAATATATTTGGTCAAAATTTTATTAATCCAAGGTTTAGAGTTTTTATTCTACAACTTGCAATTTCATGTACCGTAGATCTAGGGTAAAATATTTATCCCTTCTAATTATAAGTACTTGATACATTTTTAATAGTTTCTTACTTTTGAAATTAAATAAAACTTAAATAAGCTCAAGCCATGATTTGGAAAAAACAAACAAAAAATAATTTTATTGCCTTACTAGCAGTATGCTTCTTCCTAATTGGAATAGGGTTATATCAAATTCTTAAGGATGACAGTAACCTAATTCATCCATCTTACTCCAAACAATCAAGTAATAGCCATAGATCTAAGATACAGCTTACAGATCTAACGGATCTAACGGATCTAACCCCCCCTTTACCTACAGAACATCATGAAGAAACTCCTAGTTTTGTGCATGCAGCCCAAAAAGCAACCCCTGCGGTAGTACATATTACAGCGAAATATGAGGCAAAAATCATGCGTCGTGGTACTAGCCCCCTAGAAGAACTATTTAAAGAATTTCTAGGAGAAGGTTTTGAAATGGGACCTAAAGAATATAAAACCCAACCAGGTGCTGCTTTTGGTTCTGGAGTTATTATTAGTGAAGATGGATATATAGTAACCAATAACCATGTCATAGATAAAGCGGATCAAATAGAAGTAACTTTAGACGACAACCGGAGATATGTTGCTAAAGTAGTGGGAACTGACCCAGACACAGACTTGGCATTACTTAAAATAGAAGAAAAAAGCTTACCTTATCTTGAGTTTGGAGACTCAGACAAGCTACAAGTAGGAGAATGGGTGCTGGCAGTAGGGAATCCATTTAATTTAACATCTACCGTAACCAAGGGAATTGTAAGTGCTAAAGCTAGAAGAGCAGACATATCTAAATCAGGTAGTGGCATCAAAATAGAGGCATTTATTCAAACCGATGCGGCTGTTAATAGAGGCAATAGTGGTGGAGCCCTAGTCAACTTACAAGGTCAACTAGTAGGAATTAATACTGCCATCTCTACGCCTACAGGCGCATTTGCTGGCTACTCATTTGCTATACCCAGCTCTATTGTACAGCGCATCATCAGCGATCTAAAAAAATATGGTGCTGTGCAGCGAGCAATCCTGGGTATTTATCCTCAAGATGTAAATGCTGACTTAGCAGATGAAAAAAAATTAAAAAGATTTGATGGTGTTTATGTAAATGGATTCACTAAACGTAGTGCAGCCGCTGAAGCAGGTATGAAAGAAGGAGATATCATTATAGCGATCAACAACACCAAAATCAAAAACTTAGCTCAACTACACGAGCATCTAACTCATTATCAACCAGGAGATAAAGTAAATGTTACCTTAGACAGAAAAGGAAAAGAAATTACGATCCAAGTGAGCCTCAAAAACGCATTAAATGAGATTAAGATTTTACACGGACAAGGTAGTATAGAAGTAGAAGGAGCGACCTTTGAACCTTTAGATCAAGCTACAAAACAAAAGCTGGGTATTAAAGGCGGTGTACAAATTAAGGCACTTAAAGCAGGAAAATGGCAGCAAGCAGGTATTAAAAAAGGATTTATTCTCCTTACAATTGATAAAGAAAAAATTGAAACGCTAGATCAGCTCGCAACCTTACTTAATAGCAAAAAAGGAGGCATACTGATAGAGGGTATTTATCCAAATGGAACCGAAGCTTATTATGGTATCGGTTGGTAAATCTGGAGTCAAAATTCCGATGCACATCCAAGAGGCTATTTTTGTAACTAGTAGTGGAAATTATAAAAAATGTCCACCACCTGATAAACCAGAAATAGCCTTTATTGGTCGTTCGAATGTAGGAAAATCATCTTTGATTAATATGCTCGTAGGCAGAAAAAGTCTTGCTAAGACGTCTGCTAGACCGGGAAAAACGCAGCTTATTAATCATTTTTTAGTCAACAAATCGTTTTATTTAGTGGATCTGCCAGGATATGGCTGGGCACAAGCTAGCAAAACCCAACGTATCGGCTGGAATGAGATGGTCAATCAATACTTACTACACCGGGAGAACTTAGTTTCTTTGTTTGTTTTACTAGATATCCGATTACCTCCACAAAAGATAGATTTAATTTTTATTAACTGGCTAATTAATAATAACATACCCTTCACCCTGTTACTTACTAAAGCTGATAAAATATCTAAACAGCAGATAACTATCCAGCTTAATAATTTCAAACAAATTTTAGCAGTAACTTCTACAAATCCTCTTAACTATTTTGTTACTTCTTCCAAAAATCAACTGGGTAAATCAGAAATTTTGGATTTTATAGAACAAATAGTAATTGGATATAAAATGGTTTAATAGTGGTGACCGACTGAGATGATAATTCTCCTTACTAGATTTAGATTGTCAGAAGATAGCTCCTGACAGCACGTTAAATGGTTATCTACTAATTGAATCATATTCTTACAGGTTATAAGGATCCATTAGTGCTAAGTCTAATATATCTTTAAAATCAGTGGAGTTGAGAGTAAGCAAAGTAAGACCATGAACCATCGCTGTAGCAGCAATAATAGTATCAGGAAGCTTGGTTTTATAGTTTTTCGTATATTAATGCTTACAGCTACAATTTCATCTGTTAAATTTAATACAATGACATCTTGCATAAAATTAGTAAGAAGTTGATCATAACTGCCCGGAGCCTTGAAACCTAACACTTCAATCTTCGTAATCACTGAAACAATAGGTAGGGTATCCATAACATGGTTCATAAAAGCCATACCACTAACAGGCAACTTTTTCCCCAAATAATCTATAACAGCGTTTGTATCTATTAAATACTCCGTTCGTTCCATTGGCTACGACTTTGAGCTATATATTGTTCTAAAGCCTCGGTCATCTGGGATGGAAGCTTACCAGCATATTTTTCAGACAATTTTTGTTTAGTTTGTATCGGTTTTGCCAATACCCTAATTAGATGTAGATCTTCCAAGTTATACAAAAGTTGCTCGGCTTTAGCATCTACAATTTGTATGAACATAGTATTATTCATAGATTTGGTGGTTAGTGTTACTAAATGAATATAAAGCAAAATAGTAATTTATCTGCAAAAAGCCATAAGGGAATAAAGTATTCAGCATAATTTAGCAATCAAAACATACGCTCGGCTTTGCCGATTGATTGTCAGGGAGTTACGGTTACATCATATCAATAATTTTCCACATAGAACAACTTATTAGACTTTTAAGCAACAATGCTTTTGATTAACTTTGCTAATTATTTTTGTTTTCCTTTTTCCAAATACTCTTTCTATGAAGAATTTGAGGCGATATATGCTATTATTTCTTAAGGGACTCAGCATGGGCACAGCCGATGTAATTCCAAGCATATCTAGCGGAACAATCGCTTTAATTACAGGTATATATAGTGAGCTGCTCGATACGATCCACTCATTTAACAAAATTGCATTCAAGCTACTACTAGCTGGCAAATGGCAACGGTTTTGGAAGCAGATACATGGCAACTTTTTATTGCCGTTAGGATTAGGGATTACAGTTAGTTTGCTTACTACAGTACGCCTGGTTCGGTACTTGCTAGATCAATACCCCATAGAAGTCAGCTCATTTTTTTTTGGACTTAGCATCATTTCTGCGATGGTCATCTATCAACAACTCAAAAAAATTAATGTTTTAACACTACTTATGAGTATCCTAGGAGCTTTTTTAGCTTACCTCCTTATACAGACTACTCCCCTAGCCAGCCCCTCCGCAACTTGGTTTATTTTTATATCAGGTGCATTAGCTACATGTGCGATGATTTTACCAGGTATTTCGGGAAGTTTCATACTACTTATACTAGGCAAATACACTTTTATGCTAGAAGCTTTGGAAAAATTTGACTGGTATATATTAACGATCTTTATGTCAGGTGGTTTACTAGGCTTACTTATTTTTTCTAAATCCTTATCATTCCTACTACATACGTATACCAATTACACCATAGGTCTATTAGCAGGTTTCATGATGGGCGCCATACCTAAAACATGGCCTTGGAAATCTTTTATGCCTGCTGTTTCGAAAATACCTACTAGTATGCTGTTAGAAAAAAATATATCTCCCATCCATTTTCAAGCTATCTATCACAAAGACCCCCATATTTTACAAGCTTTACTTTGTATGAGTTTAGGTTGCTTGGTAGTAATCCTATTAAATAAATTAGGAAATCGTAAACAGGTATAATTTTGGCATTTTTTGTAAATTGTCAACCATCATATAAACACGCCAAGAAATAGCAACAAGACCATGGAAGATAAGGTATTGACACATGCAGCAGTAAATCAACCGGAAATCAATGAGTTAATGAACGAAGCCGGCACTGACTTGGTTATCAATCCAAGAAATCTATATATGGAAAGCTATGGCTGCCAGATGAATATAGCAGACAGCGAAGTAGTCGTTTCCATCCTAAAGCCTCATGGATTCACGCTTACAGATACGTATGAGCAAGCAGACGTGATATTTATTAATACCTGTGCCATTCGAGATAAGGCTGAGCAAACGGTTAGAAAACGTTTAGCTCAGTTTCATGAAATTAAACGCAATAAGCCAGACATGATCATTGGGGTACTAGGCTGTATGGCAGAACGCCTCAAGAAGACGCTTCTAGAAGAAGAAAAATTAGTAGATCTGGTAGCTGGCCCAGATGCTTATCGTGATTTACCTCGGTTGGTGGCAACCGTAGATAGTGGCCACAAAGCCATCAATACCTTTTTATCCAGAGAAGAAACCTATGCAGATATTAGTCCCATCAGGCTTAATTCGAATGGGGTTACGGCTTTTATTTCGATTATGCGTGGCTGCGACAATATGTGCTCGTTTTGTGTAGTTCCCTTTACACGAGGCAGAGAAAGAAGCCGAGACCCACATTCTATTATTAGAGAAGCTACTGAACTTTTTAAACAGGGTTATCGAGAAGTAACCTTACTAGGCCAAAATGTAGATTCCTATAAATGGTCTCCGAATACTGAACAAAAACAAGGGGAAACTCAACAACAAGAGGTTGTTAATTTCGCACAATTGCTAGCACTGGTAGCCCAAATACATCCAGACTTACGGGTAAGATTTTCTACTTCTCATCCCAAAGACATTACCCATGAGGTACTGCATACAATCAAAGCATATGATAACATTTGTAAGTATATCCACCTGCCAGTACAAAGTGGCAGCAGTAGAATACTTCAGTTGATGAATAGGACTTATGATCGTGCTTGGTACCTACAGAAAATACAGGACATCCGAACCATCGTAGGGGAAGGCTGCGGGATATCATCGGATATGATCGCTGGATTTTGTACCGAAACAGACGAAGACCATCAGGAGACACTTTCCTTAATGGATCAAATACGCTACGATTTTTCGTATATGTTTTATTATTCGGAAAGACCAGGCACGTTAGCAGCTAGAAAGTACCCAGATGATGTTCCATTGGCTGTGAAGAAAAGAAGGCTTCAAGAGATCATAGATAAGCAAAGACAGCATTCACTAGAAAGCAATACCAAAGACATCGGTAAAATATATCGTGTACTAGTAGAAGGACCTTCCAAAAAGTCTGATGCTTATTGGCAAGGTCGTAATAGTGCTAATAAGGTCATCGTTTTCCCCAACAAAGGTTGTGAAAAAGGTACTTATGTAGAGGTGTATGTCAAAAGTTGTACAACAGCTACCTTATTGGGAGAAATATACAACAAATAAGCATAGCAGTAATCGTTAGCTTAGAAAAGCACAAATACATACGTTCCCTTAATTTGAGAGCGGTAATAGCCATATGTATCAACAATAAGCCTTCTAGTTCTATTATTTTTACTCTCAATATTCAAAGAGAAAAGGATATACTGCCTCACACTTTTTATTTCTAAAATATATGATTCGCATAGGTTATTACAACAGGAATGTAAGATTTAATAACAATTTTAAAGATATAATAAAGTTGATTTTGAGTTATTATCAGTACAAATTGTGTTAACTAAATCAGGGTAATGAATAGTAAAGTAACCTTTCGACTTAAGTAGCTAGAGCTCTATCAACGCTTAGGTGATGCGGGTAAAGTATGTGAACAGTATGGCATTTCACGTTCAACCTTACGAAAGCGGGTCAAAGGATATAGCGAATTTGGAGAGATTGGATTAGCAAAACTTAGCAGTAAACCCAACAACTCGCCTCGACTCAAAAGGAATGCTATAAACGAGCAATTGTTGCTTCAACTAAGAAATGAAAGAAAATTAGGTACCAGGCAGTTACAAAGTGAATTAAAGAGGCTATATAATATTTCGTTCTCCTCCATTTAGCAATCGTTTTAGGATTAACATCAAACTACCTAGCAAGAGTTGCTATATTGGACCTTCTGCGAAAGAAAAAATTAGGGCAATTTATCCCCTCTCAAAATATCTACATGCCCTTTTTTATATACTAAAAATCTTTTCGCAGAAGGTCTATTCTCTTTAGATAGCTGTATTTCTCTACGGGTTTTCTGCATTGTATTAGCGCATGCATGTAAAACTTGTCCCCTAATTGTTTTCGTTTATTTTTATCGTTAATCTTATTGAAACAAATATAACCATAATTATTTGGGACCCAACATATTTTCCTTTCCAAGTGCAAACCCTAATTAGCACATTAATATGTGATTAGCATACAAAACAGTAAATGATATGCAATAAAAACTCTATAATCCAATTTTAACTGAAGTTTTACCATTTTGTTCTCATCTATACCGTCCTGCTGTAGTTGCAATAGTAGCCTGATTCCTTCCGATTAAATTCTTTGTTTACTTTTTTTCACCCTTTTTACCTTTGTTAAGTATCTCAATCATCTTTTGGTTTCCTGCTTTCTTAGCTATAGATAAAGGAGTAAGCTTATCGTTATTCATAGCATATATATCTGCTCCGTTTTCTATTAGCAACTGCGCTACTTTTTTATGACCTCTTTCAATAGCTTGGTGTAAAGGTGTACTACCATACTTATTTTTAGCATATATATCTGCTCCGTTTTCTATTAGCAACTGCGCTACTTTTTTATGACCTCTTTCAATAGCTCGGTGTAAAGGTGTATAACCATACTTATTTTTAACATTTACATCTGCTCCTTTCGCTAGTAATAACTTGACTATTTCTATATGTCCTTCTTGTGATGCTACATATAGTGGAGTACAACCATTTTTAGTTTTAGCATTTACATCTGCTCCTTTCTCTAGTAATAACTTGGCTATTTCTATATGTCCTTCTTGTGATGCTACATATAGTGGAGTACAACCATTATTAACCTTGGCATTTACATCTGCTCCTTTCTCTAGTAATAACT